>CAVITM010000010.1:0-27117 GCA_963645455.1 Moraxellaceae bacterium
GTGTGTAGCCAGCTGTTCCGGCCAGGCCATCTTCCTGGTAGATGAGGACTGCGGAGACGGTACGGCCACTGTGACACTGCCCTATGAATTTTTGCCGCTGCCGGAGCCCGGCACCAAGGGCAAAGGACTGGGCAGAGACGGAAGCGTCATATGCGATGCAGAGGTAGTTTCTGTAAAAAGTCTGCCGGCATTTGATAAGACCAGCCTTTTGACCATGAGGATTCCGAAGGAATATGCGATGAAAGCCAGATTTTTTAAAAAAGCTTAGGGGAGGCACACCATGAATACAGTGAATGATCGATCAAGAGATATCGGCCCCTTTGTTCCGGGACCGGATGATGATATGTTAATCTGCCGCTGTGAGGAGATCACAAAAGGAGAGATCCGAAAGGCAGTACATGATGGAATGTGGACACTTACAGAAATCAGAAGATATCTGCGAACCGGCATGGGATTATGCCAGGGACAGACCTGCAGCAAGCTGGTCAAAAGTATTGTGGCCAGAGAGCTGGGAGTTTCTCCGGCGGAGCTGGAGCCGGCCACCAGCAGGGTACCGATGCGTCCGATTGAGATGAGAATCTTTGCCAATGAGGCACCAGACGAAAGGGAGGACGGATAGCTATGAAGACAAAAGCAGAAACGATTATTATCGGCGGAGGAATCATTGGCTGTGCCACAGCCTACTACCTGGCAAAAATGGGCAGGGATGTGATCGTTTTAGAGGGCTCGGATCACATCGGAAACGGCGGCTCATCCAGAAACGGCGGCGGTGTAAGACAGTCCGGAAGAGATGAGAGAGAGCTTCCGTTAGTAATGTATGGAATTAAAAATCTGTGGCCCACATTATCCCAGGAGCTGGACGTAGACTGTGAGTATCATCAGGATGGAAACCTTCGTCTCGGAAAAACAGAAAAGCACCGGGAGATCCTGACCCGCCTGGCAGACAATGCCAGAGGCGTGGGACTGGATGTCCGCATGATTGACGGGGATGAGGTCAGAAGCATCAATCCTTATCTGTCTGATGAAGTGATCTGTGCCAGCTGGTGTCCCACCGATGGACATGCCAATCCCCTGACCACAACCCTTGGGTATTACAAGAGTGCCAGACGGCTGGGAGTGACCTTTATCACGGGAGAACCGGTAAAGAAGCTTCAGGTCATCAAGGGAAAAGTCCGTCAGGTCATCACACCCAACAATGTCTATGAGGGAGAGCAGGTGCTGGTGGCAGCAGGCCTGGATTCCAGAGAGATTCTCACCTCTGTCGGCATCGATATTCCCATGACCAATTCTCTGTTGGAATGCCTTGTAACAGAGGCACAGCCCCATATGTTTGATCAGATGCTGGGAACTGCAGAGGCAGATTTTTACGGACATCAGACCAAGCATGGTTCCTTTGTATTCGGCGGTTCTTCCGGTCTGGAGCGTTATAACAAGGATAATGGAACCCCGGTGAATTCCTCAAAGACTGCCCCCTGCATCTGCAGAGGAATCATGAAATATTTCCCGGATCTGGCCAACGCCAAGATCGTGCGTACCTGGGCAGGCTGGATGGATGCTTCCGCCGATGGCGTGCCGGCGCTTGGAACAGTAGAGGAGATTCCCGGCCTGTACGTGGCATGTGCTTTTAACGGTCATGGCTTTGGCATCGCACCGGCTGTAGGTGAGCAGCTGGCCAAGCTCATGGTCACAGGAAAGACAGATGTGGATCTTTCGCCGCTTCACTATGACCGGTATAAGGCGAAAATCTGACAGCACCCAAATGAGGAGGAATAGCCATGAACAATTTTACCTTTCATATACCTACCGATATCCGGTTTGGAAAAGAGCAGATCCAGTGTCTCCCCCAGGAGCTGGCAAAATATGGAAAAAAAGTGCTTCTGGTATATGGCGGCGGCAGCATCAAGCGCAGCGGACTTTACGATCAGATCTTAGAGCTTTTGTCGGATTTTGAGGTGACGGAGCTGTCTGGCATTGAGCCTAATCCGAAGCTTTCCTCCGTGGAGCAGGGAACTGCTCTGTGCAAGGAAAAGAATGTACAGGTCATACTGGCGGTAGGTGGCGGCAGCGTCATCGATGCTTCCAAGCATATTGCGGCAGCCGCCTGCTACGACGGAAAACCTTGGGATCTGGTGCTGGATAAAAGCCTGGTGAAAGAGGCGCTTCCTATTGCGGTGGTTCTGACCATCTGTGCCACCGGCTCGGAGATGAATCCCGGAGCGGTGATCAGTAATGAAGAGACCCATGAGAAGCTGGAGCTGAATCATCCCCTTTTATATCCCAAGCTGTCCATCTGTGATCCTACCTATTTATATACATTGCCGAAGAAACAGACAGCAGCCGGAGCCGTGGATATCCTCTCCCATGCCATGGAGCAGTACTTCCAGCCCAATGATGGGGCATATATTACCGATGTGCTCAGCGAAGCCGTCATGAAGACGGTGGTGAAATACGCAAAGATTGCCATGGACCAGCCGGAAAATTATGAGGCCAGATCCAATCTGATGTGGGCTTCGACGGTTGCACTGAATCATCTGCTTACCGTGGGAAAAGGCGGCGCCTGGAGCGTTCATATGATCGAGCATGTGATCAGTGCTTACTATGATCTGACCCACGGCGTGGGACTGGCGATTCTCACCCCCGTATGGATGGAATATGTGCTTTCGGATCAGACCCAGGCCCGGTTTGCCCGATTCGCAAGAGAAGTATTTGGCGTTGCGGAAGCGGATGATGGGAAGGCTGCAAAGTGCGGCATCGAATGTGTCCGGGAATTTAACCGGTCTTTAGGCATGCCGGAGCACCTCTCTGAGGTAGGCATTTCCGATGAAAAATATGATGAGATGGCAGCTGAGGCTGTACGAACCAGCGGCATCTCAACCAGAGCTTATGTGAAGCTGGATGTTTCGGACGTTAAGAATATGTTACTTCGCTGTTAGGGCAGTCTGACTTTCCATTGTGTTTCCACTGTCTGAGTCGTATAATGGTAATAATTCGATGATTAAGGAGAAAAACGATGAATCAGACAGTAAAACGAACGCTTCAGATCGTGGCCGGCATTGTGATCGCCATCGTGGCTGCCTTTCTGGTGCTTATTCTGGTGCTGACGGTGACAGAATACAAGCCGGCGGCCACGGAGGAGCTCGCGGTAAACGGAAGCGGCACACAGACACTGCAGACAGGTGATACCATTTCTGTGCTGACCTGGAATACCGGATATGGTGCGCTGGGTGATAATGCAGACTTTTTTATGGACGGCGGCTCCATGGTCAATACGGCGGATGAATCCCGGGTGCAGGAAAATATGACGGCCATTACAGAGGAGCTGGCCAACCTTGCGCCGGATGTGGTATTTTTGCAGGAGGTGGATCGGGATTCCAAGCGCTCCCATGGCATTGATGAGCTGGAGCTGATCCGCGGTGCGACTGAGGGCTATTGTGATGCATTTGCCAATAATTATAAGGTGCTGTATGTGCCTTATCCCCTGCCTACCATCGGCAAGGTGGACAGCGGTCTGGTGACCTTATCAAAATATACGGTTTCGGAAGCAGAGCGTATTGCTTTGCCCTGTCCTTTTTCCTATCCGGTTCGCCTGGCCAATCTGAAGCGCTGTCTGATGACGATGCGTATTCCCATCGAAGGCAGTGAAAAGGAGCTGGTGCTTGTCAATCTGCATCTGGAGGCTTATGACGATGGAGAGGGCAAGGCGGCACAGACACAGATGCTGAGGGAGATTTTGCAGCAGGAGGTAGACGCCGGCAATTATGTGATCGCAGGAGGAGATTTCAATCAGGTCTTTTCTGATGTGGATACCAGTGCTTATCCTCTCGTGAGCGAGGAACTGTGGCAGCCGGGTGCCATTGATGTGGAGGAGTTTGGAGATCAGCTGTCCTTCCAGACGGACAACAGCGCTCCGTCTTGCCGGTCCCTGGATCAGCCCTATGAAAATGCGGATCACGACAGCTTCCAGTATTACCTCATCGACGGCTTTATCGTATCTTCCAATGTGCAGGTAGAGTCGGTCCAGACCCAGGATCTGGAATTTAAAAATTCGGATCACAACCCGATCCTGATGAAGGTGGTTCTGAACAGATACGAATAGAAAAAGAGGAGCTCGCTTGAAGCAGGCTCCTCTTTTGTATGCAGTATCGATCTACGGGCGCTGTCCCAGACCACCTTCCAGTGTAAGGGTCTCACCGGTCATATATTTAAAGTCCGGAGAAGCCAGCTGTACACATACACGGCCGATCTCGTACTCTGAATTGCCGAAGTGACCCATGGGCGGTGTCTTTACGTTTGCTTTGAAAGCCTCGGGATATGCCTTCTCAAAGTTCTCCAGCTGTGAGGTCCATGCCAGGGGACATACGATATTGACATTGATGCCATCAGCAGCCCACTCGGTAGCAGCCACACGTGTCAGACCGCGGATACCTTCCTTGGCTGCGGCATAAGCACACTGGCCATAGTTTCCGAAGAGACCGGCGCCGGATGCGAAGTTGATGACGGAACCTTTTGTCTCCTTCAGATAAGGATAGCAGGCCTTCATATAATAGAAAGCAGCATAGAGGCCGGAGTACAGTGCCAGATTAAACTGGTCTGTGGTATGGTCTGCCAGGGGAACGCCTGAAGCGGAAGCCTGTGCATTGTTGATCAGTACATCGATATGTCCAAAGGTCTCAATCGTCTTGGCGATGACATTTGCTACGGTAGCCTCGTTGTCAGCGCCGGCATTGACGTCTGCCTGAATCGGAAGTACCTGGACGCCATAGAGACGCTCCAATTCCTCCTTTGCATCGTCTAATTTTTGCACATTGCGGCCAGTGATGACGATGTTTGCGCCTTCTTTTGCGTATGCAGTAGCGATGCCATAGCCGATAGAACCGGCAGAGCCGTCTGATAGAACGGCACGTCCGCCGCCAGTGATAATAACTGTTTTTCCTGTTAAAAACCCCATGTAAAAATTCTCCTTTCGTCGATGACCGGGGCTGCAAATGAACCCGGCTGATTATGTGATTATTTTAACATTAAAATGAATGCTTGCATAGCAAAAAAGGAGAGGTTTGAGATTTTTTTAACGAAGAATCTCATCCACATCTCTTTCAAAGCGGCTCTCGCGTCTTTTTTATGGACAAGCCAGCTGCCTTTTGTTAGTATAAGAAATAACTCGCCAACAAACACTTACCAGGAGGTATCTGCATTTGGAGAAAAAATTTAATTCCCTGTTTTCTTATCTCGCCATCATCGTCGGAGCACTGCTTGCCAGCTTTTCGGTAGCCTGTATCCTGCTCCCCAACGACGCCATAGACTACGGCACAGCCGGCATTGCCATCATCATCAGCAAGCTCACCGGCTGCAACCTGTCCCTTTGTGTATTCTTTGTCTTTCTCCCGTTTCTCATCGCCGGTGTGATCTTTATCGGAAAAAGCTTCCTTGCAAAAACTACCGTCGGCTTTCTCGTCTATACGGTAGGACTTTCCTTTTTCGAAAATATTTCCTTTGAGCTGAACACGGAGCATTTTCTGGCCGTGGCTTTTGGCGGTGCGATCTTAGGTGTCGGCCTCTCGCTGATCCTGCGGAACGGTGGCTGTATCGACGGTTCCGAGATCTTCGCTACCATCATTATCCGAAAAATATACGACCATACAGGCAGAGACTACAGCATGACCAGCGTACTCATCGCATTTAATATGTGCGTCTATCTGGCCGTCTTTTTCCTGATCGATTATGATTCTGCCATGCTTTCGCTGCTGGTTTATGTGGTAGCCACCGCTATCATCGATCACTTTACGGATCACTTTGAGGCCATCAAGCAGGTGACCATCATCACCAAGCATCCGGACGACATCATCCGCGACATCCGCCAGACCTTAAACAAGACCTGCACCATTATCGATTCAACCGGTGTGATCGCCGGAGAAAACAAAACGCTGATCTGCTATGTGAGCCACTTTGAGCTGCAGGAGCTGAAGACCATCATTGCGAGAAACAAGGATACCTTCAGTACTGTGTCCACCGTAGATGAGATTCTGCGTTAAAACAGTTTTAGTTACGTTTGTGATTGCTTTTTTCATGGTATTTCGGGAAGAAAAATGCTACCATAGACAAAAAGGAGGATACATCGATGGATGAAATGCTAAAGAAACGAAATGAACAGCTGGCAAAGACCGTGATCAAGGGATTAGAATCCCGGAATATGTCCGGCTATTATGCAGCAACAAAGGAAGAGGCACTGGCACAGGCCCTGGCTCTGATTCCCGAGGGCAGCTCCGTCGCTATGGGCGGCTGCCAGAGCGCAAAGGATATCGGGCTTATCTATGCCCTTGCCGCCGGCAACTATCACTATATCGACCGCTCAAAGCTGGATCCGAGAGAGGGACTTCTGGCAGCCTATGATGCGGATGTATTTCTGGCCAGCGCCAACGCCATCAGCAGTGATGGGGTTCTGGTCAATATCGACGGCAATTCTAACCGTGTCTCCTGCATCGCCCAGGGACCCGGGAAGGTGATCTTCCTGGTGGGCATGAACAAGGTCTGCCCGGATTTTGACAGCGCACTAAAACGCGCCAGAAACGTGGCAGCTCCTGCCAATGCACAACGCTTTGACATCAAGACACCCTGCAAGGAAACCGGCAAGTGCATGGACTGCAAGTCTCCGGATACCATCTGCTGTCAGTTTTTGATCACCAGATATTCCAGACATACCGACCGGATTCATGTGATACTTGTCAATGATTCGATTGGATTCTAAGGCAAAAAATCCCCCATCCAACACATGGATGGGGGAAAGTTTTTCCACAATAATTCAACGACCGCAGATAAGACAGAGATCTCAGTCATCATCTGCCACAACGTGTACCACATAAGTAACGCTCTTTGTCTCGCCATCGCTGTCGGTGTAGCTGCAGGTCACCTTTGTTTTTCCGATCTTTTTCGCATAAAATTCTACTTCACGACCGGTTTTGTTTCTCGTTGCAAAAGAAACGATTTTGGGATTCTTGATGGTCCATTTCAGCTCGCTGTTTTTGATGGAGCGGCCTGCGATGACTTCCAGATCAAAATCGTCCCGGACATCTTCATATTTAACCCGTTCGTCCTCTCTCTTTAAAGTGTACTTTCCCTGTGAAGCAGCTTTTAATGACTGCGTAATGGAAGCCTTCGTCGGGATGGCATCTGCTTGTGTGTAAACCGCACCGGTTCCTACGATCGTTGCCGCGATCAAAAGTGTGGTTACATACCGTCTTGTTCTTTTCATCATAGTAGTGTCCTCCTGATTTAAGTTTCCAGGGCCTGGTCGAACTGCATATTTTCGACTGACAGTGCCTTTGGTTTTTTCAGCATAACAGAAAAGAAGAAAGACAGCAACTGTTTCATAAGAAAATGCGAAAAAATTTTATTTATGAAAAATCTGCCAGACCTCCCATTTTGCAAGGAAGATAGGACAGAAACCGGCGATGATGGCGCTCTGACGCTGCTGTCGGCCCGGGCACTGCTGCCGGCGATTGCGCTGGCAGTGTGGATATCTGGGCTTACCGCTTTGTAAAAAAACAGGCCAGGGGGGACCGAGCCCTTGGAAGAGAGCACCGGGAGGCCATTGAATCGTCTGAGGGAGATTATTTTTGAGATGGCCGAAGAAAAACAGTGGAAAATAGAGAGCGCTTGTGGTAAACTGGCGTTAGGCGATCCGTTCGATAAGAGGGCGGCCAAAATGGCTGTCCAATCCACAACACTTTTTTCAATTGCGTAGGCGTAGGCGGTGCTTTGTGCGATTGCGGATCCTTGATGCAGGGTTTGTACATCGGTAGTACATCAGCTTCCCAAGCTGAGGAGGCGGGTTCGACTCCCGTACCCTGCTTTTTTGTTACTATTCACAGCTAACTATAGCTTCGAAGAAGCAATTTTGCGAATGTGGGCTGAATAGTTACAAATAAGCGAATAAACGAATAAACAAAAGGAGGAGTTAATTATGCAATACAAAATTGAAGGCGAAAGCTTACCCGTATTAAAGGTACAGCTGGAACAGGGCGAAACCGTTTCATGTGAAGCAGGTGCTATGGCATGGATGGACAATGAGATTGAGATGCAGACCAATGCCGGCGGACTGGGCAAGATGCTGGGCCGTATGCTGACCAAGGAAAATGCATTCATGAACAACTACTATGCAAAGGCTGCAGGCGAGATCGCATTTGCATCCAAGTTCCCCGGATCTATTAAAGCCATCGAGATTACACCCGGCAACGGCATCGTTGTACAGAAGGGTTCTTTCTTAGCTTCATTTGGAGACATCAACAGCGAAGTATTCATTCAGAAGAAGCTTGGCAAGGGTCTCTTCGGCGGCGAGGGATTTTTGATGCGTAAGTTCAGCGGAACCGGTACCGTATTCCTTGAGGTGGATGGATCTGCTCATGAGTATGAGATCCCTGCAGGCGACTGCAAGATCATAGACACAGGCTATGTAGCTGCTATGTCCGAGACCTGCAGGATGGAGGTACAGACAGTCAAGGGCGTTACCAACGTACTCTTTGGCGGCGAAGGACTGTTTAATACCGTGGTATACGGCCCCGGCAAGGTGGTATTACAGAGTATGCCTATCGCATCTACTGCAATGATGCTGTATCAGTACATGCCTTCTTCTTCTAATTAATTAATTCGTTTTCTCTAATGCGGCGCGCTTCAGATCCAGATAGTGCGCCGCATTTTTTCTGTTTGCAGCCACCTCTTCTTCCGTCATCTGGCGCAAAATCCGGCCCGGGTTGCCTACCACGACGGAATTGTCCGGGATATTCATTTTTCCGGTGATGAGGGCACCGGCGCCGATGATGCAGTTTCTGCCTACCACACAACCGTTCAGGAGGATACTGCCCATGCCAACGACGCTATTGTCGCCGACGGTACATCCGTGAACGATGGCTCCGTGTCCAATGGAGACGCCGCGGCCGATATGGATGGAGTGGCCGGCGTCTGTATGCAGCGTACAATTATCCTGCACATTGGAACCGTCTCCGATAAAGATGCTGCCTGTATCGCCCCGGACAACGGCATTGTACCAGATGCCTACGTCCTTTCCTAAAGTGACATCGCCGATGATATATGCGCCGGGCGCAAGATAGATATTTTTTTCCATGAAGATTCCTCCTGTTTTTGTATCATTTTCCCAATAGTATAACACAGGTTTGGCCTGGGATTCATCATAACTTTCGATTGTGATTTTTTAGAAAAGGCATTACAATAGGGAGTGCACGGAAATTCAGTTTACGGGAAATGAGGAATAGTCATTGAAAAAAGGAATTATTAAGGCAGTGGTGCTGCTTTGCTGTTTTTTTGCGGCGCTACTGACATTCGGATATTTTACCAATCAAAACAATAGCAATCTCACCACAGAGATGAAGGACGCCTCCTATCCGGTGGTTTCTATGTATTACAAGGACTATCTGGTAGGGTCGCTGCATGGTTATCGTGATGCCATGGATCTGACCTCCATGCGTGAGACCCTGGTGCCGGTACAGAGCGACCGCAAGGTATCCGTGTCCATCGATACCTTTGGCGGCAGTGTGGATCAGATCAGCTATGAGATTCGAAGCCTGGACGGGGAACGGCTGATCGCGGAGCATGAATGTGTGGACTATGAGACGGAGGGCGACACAAGAAAGCTTCAGCTGGTGCTTGAGAATATGCTGGAGGCGGACGAGGAGTATCAGCTGATTTTCCTGCTGCAGCAGGGGGATGAGACTCTTCACTATTATACGAGACTGATCCTGACCCAGGATGAGCATCTGGATGATTACCTTCAGTTTGCAAATGAATTTCATGAAATGACCATGAATAAAAATGACAAGGAGCAGTTGGCGACTTATCTCGAGCCAGACAGCTCCCTGTCCAATGATAATCTGAATCAGGTGACCATTAATTCCAGCTTAGAGGAGGTTTCCTGGGCGGATCTTGACTGCCAGCAGCAGGATGATACCTTGCTGACATTGGAGGAACTCAGCGATGGCTATGCGGTACTGACACTGAACTATGTGGTGCGTGCTCTGGGAGATGGTGGCGAGATCGAATATTATAATGCCAGCGAGTATTACCGTGTCAGCTACAATTCCGAAGGATCCCGCTGTTATCTGCATGATTTTCAGCGGAGTCTCAATCAGATTTTCCGGGCAGACGGTCTGGAATTTGATGAGGACGGGATCTGTCTTGGCATCCGTGACAGTGAGGTGGAGTATAAAAAGAGTGAAAACGGACAGGTCACCTGCTTTGTACAGCAGGGAGAGCTGTGGGCTTACAGCGAGGAAAACGATACGCTGTACCGGATTTTCAGCTTCCGGGGCTATGAGGGCTTAGACATCCGGGAGAATTACGACGCACACCGCATCCGCATCCTGACGGTCAGTGAGGGCGGAAGCGTGGATTTTGCAGTATACGGCTATATGAACCGGGGCACTCATGAGGGAGAATGCGGCATCTCCATTTGTCATTTTGACCGGGCAGCAGGAACAGTGGAGGAGCTTTTGTTTATCAAATCGGACAAATCCTACCAGCGCCTGTGGACAGATATGGGGGATGTTTTATATGAGAATGCCCAGGGTATTTTATTCTGCCAGATGGAGGGCAGTATTTACCGGATTGACACGGCAGACGGCAGCATGGAGCAGTTGGCAGAGGGACTGGGCTCTGAAGGCTGCAAGGTTTCCAAGGATGGTCATCTGATCGCATGGCAGTCTGATGCAGAGACCCATGGAGACATATGTGTGCTGAATCTGGAGACAGAGGTGCAGAATACGATCCCGGCAGACGGATCACTGCTGTATCCCTTAGGATTTTTGTCAGATGATTTTGTTTACGGTGTGGCAGATGCAGAAGGTGTGGCAGTGGCGGACGGCAGCATCCCTATGAGCGAGGTGCGCATCTATGATACAGATGAGGCCACAACCAAAAAAAGCTATCACAAAAACAAATACTATATTACGGATGTGACCATCGGAGATTATTCCATCGACCTGACCAGGGTCAGACTTGTAGGAGGAACCTACCGCCTGGCGGATTCAGATACGATTTTTAACCATCAGGGAGAGGCGCTCCTTGATGACAATGTCTACGAGGCCTATGATGAGACCAGACAGACTGTGGTGGAGCTGAAGGTGACAGTACCGGAGGAGCATAACAGCGCAAATGTGGTCAATTTCAAGGAGGTACTGGTGGAGCAGCCCCTGGTGCTGACCCTGGAGGTCACCCATCCGTGGGAAGGCTATTATGTCTATGCAAAGGGCGGTGAGCAGGCCTTTACTTCCAGCCTGCAGGCTGCCATCGAAGCAGCGGATGAGCAGATGGGCGTGGTGGTAGATTCGTCGCTGCAGTCGGTGTGGAAGCGGGCAAGGCAGCTTGTATGTTCGCCCTTGAGCCTGCCGGAAAAACTGGATGTGGATGATATGGAGGCGACCTATCCCGATGCCACGGCCTATGATCTGACAGGCTGTACGCTGACAGAGACCCTCTATTATGTGAGCCAGGGCATTCCGGTAGTGATCACCCGGGGAAATGGAAGCAGACAGCTGATCGTGGGCTATGATTCTGCAAATGTATGGATCTATGATCCTACGGATGGGCAGACGACCCGTGAGACCATCAGTGAGGCCAGTGAAGGGCTGGCGTCCTATGCCACCAGGTACACAGGCTACTTGGAATAATGCATAAAAAAAATTGGATAAACTAAGAATATTCGGCGCTTTTAACAGAAATCCCAAAATCCCTTGAAAATTCGGCGTTTTTGGGGTATACCTTAGTAGTGTAGCAGGGTCTGTCATGCCCATGACAGGTCATGAAATATATAGGGATACCAGAGATGTTGAGGGGAATAAAAAGATGAGCAACAAAAAGATTGTAGTATCAGATGTGAGCAAGACCCATGAGAATCCCATCGCGGAGCTTGTGCAGGTGGCATGTCAGTTTGACAGCAATATTGTGCTGGAGAACGGTGACCGCAAGATCAATGCCAAGAGCATTATGGGTATCATGGCATTCAATCCGTCAGAGGGCATGGATGTAAATATCGTGGCTGACGGCAGCGATGAACAGGAAGCACTTGTAGCAATGGAACAGTTTTTAGTTTGCAATTAAACAATATTCACAGGAGGCAGATTTCAATGGCAAACGTAAAGGGTAAGACCGAAGCTGTAAAGAACGCAGCAGCAAAGACCGTAGTTGATGCAAAGGCAGCAGTGAAGACGGCTGTAAAGGCAGTAGAAGAGACAAAGGCAGAGAAGAAACCTGTTGAAAAGACTGAGGCAGCGGCTGCAGTGAAGACAGTGGAGCAGACCCCCGTGGCTGAGAAGAAGGCTGAAGAGAAAAAGGTCGAAGAGACAAAGGCAGAAAAGAAACCCTCAGCACCTGCAAAGGTTGCAAAGACTGTAAAGAAGGCAGTAAAGAAGGCTGACAAGAAGGCAGAGACAGAGACAAAGGTTTTCGTCCAGTTTGGTGCCGGCGAGGCTTCTGTAGAGACAGTCGTAGAGAAGATCAAGGAAGAGTACGTACAGCAGGGACACAGAGCTTCCACCATCAAGGATCTGCGTGTATACTTAAAGCCTGAGGATGGCGCTGCATACTACGTGATCAATGAAAAGGTTGCAGGCAGAGTTGATCTGTTTTAGACCCATATAAAATAACATCCCGGTTTCAAATGCGTACCGACCCCCAAAAGTCAGATCTGACATCTAACGATTGGAGGTCGGTTTTTTGCAACTAAAAAATTGCAGCGAGAATAAGAGGACTGGTACTATGGCGACGAAAAAGAAAACGGAAATGGAATTCCGCTACTATGAGATCCCCCAGGGGGAACAGGTTTTGGCACTTCTGGGAGAGGACTGGGTGCGTCCCTACGGCGAGGACATCGATAGCCTGCATTTTCATAATCTGATGGAAGTCGGCTATTGCATCTATGGCGAGGGAACACTGGTCATGGATGAAAGCGTGGTGCCCTATGAGCCCGGCATGCTGACTGTGATTCCGGTAAATTATCCCCATACAACCATCAGCAAAAGTAACACGAAAAGCTCCTGGGAATATCTTTTTTTGGATCCGGAGGAGATCCTGCGCACCGCTTATCCGGATGATGAACAGTTTGTGCGGCGCATCCTTGACAAATTAAATCAAAAAGCCGGCCTTTTTTATCAGGGAGAAAATCCGGAATGCGAGCAGATCGTACGATTGATCATGGAGGAGTGCCGTCATAAAAAAAGCTACTCTATTGAAGCAAACCGGGGGCTTTTGCTGGCCATGCTGATGGTGGTGGCCAGGAAGGATGCCAGTCAGGAGACCAGCGTCAGCCATAACACCAAATCCGGCATCCAGCAGCTGGAGCCGGCTCTTTCCTATATTGAAAGCCATTACATGGACGATTTTTGCATGGAAGATCTGGCGAAGCAGTGTCATCTGAGCGAGACGCATTTCAGGCGGCTTTTTATGCAGTATATGAACATGACACCGGTAGAATATGTGACACTGGTGCGGATCCGCCACGCCTGCAATATGATGAAAAAGACCCGTTATTCCATGGAGGAGATCGCAGAGCGGGTGGGGTATTCTGCAGTGTCTACCTTTAACCGGAATTTCCGCAAGATCCTGGGCACATCCCCCTATCAGTATAAAAAGAACAGTGCAAATTATGAGGGAAAATTGCTGAACTATCATGTTTCCGCAAAAAAAGGCTGGTAGTCGTCAATTTTCACAAGAAAATTGTAAACAAATTGTTAAAAAGAGCGAAATCAACTTTTTGCATGGTTGAAAACGCTCTTTTTTTGATTGCTATTGCAAACAACAGGACATGATCCTTTGTTATAATGCACATATGGACGGGGAAAGAAAAAAGAAAACTGTGCAAAATGCACAACTATCTTTTTTCAAAAACCGTGCAGTGTTTCGTTTGGTTTTCAAAATTATGAGGGAGGAAATTGAAATGAAGAAAAAATTACTTTCAGTGCTTCTGGTTGGTGCCATGACAGCTACGATGATGGTTGGCTGCGGCTCTAGCTCAGATGCAACAGACACAAGCACAGACGCTTCCACAGATTCAGCAGATTCCGCTGATTCTTCTGCAGATTCCTCGGCAGATTCAGCTGCAACAGCAGACGTTTCTTCTGAAGACGAGAACACCTTAAGCGTATATGCATGGGATGCAAACTTCAACATTCCTGCACTTGAGGCAGCAGCAGAGGCTTACAAGGAAGTTAACCCGGACTTCAAGCTTGACATCATCGAGCAGTCCCAGTCTTCTGATATTGAGACAGCAGTGACAACCGCTGCTTCCGCCGGAGACTACAGCACATTACCGGATATCGTATTATTCCAGGATCACTACATTCAGAGATACATCGCAGATTATCCGGATGCGTGGGTTTCTGTAGATGATGCAGATGTTGACTGGTCTGACTTCGGAGCAGAAAAGCTTTCTTACTCTACAGTAGATGGCGTACATTACGGATTCCCGGTAGATAACGGTACCGTTATCGCAGCTTACAGAGTAGATCTCTTAGAGCAGGCCGGATACACCATCGACGATTTAAAGGGATGCTCTTGGGATGAGTTCATCGAGATCGGCAAGAAAGTCTATGACACCACAGGAAAGTATTTACTTTCTATGGACGGTGACGGAAACGACTTATTCTACATGATGCTTCAGGCAGAGGGTGGTTCCCAGTTTAAGGACGGCGAGCCCTACATCACCGAGAATGCTGATCTTGTTGAGATCTTCAACAAGCTTGTAGACATGGTAAACAACAACGTGCTTTACCTTGCAAATGACTGGTCCGATTACACAGATCAGACAATCGTAGGCGATATGGTTGCCGGCGTTATCAATGGTAACTGGATCATCCCTACTATGCAGCAGGTATCTGAGAACTCTGGAAAGTGGGAGATCACCACAATGCCTACTTTAGCAGGCGGCGACGGGTATGCTTCTAACGGTGGTTCTTCTCTTTACATCACTGCAAACTGCGCAAAGACAGACCTTGCAAAGGACTTCTTAGCTTACACATTCGGTGGTGGCGAAGGCTCCAAGAGCACTTATGATGCAGCACTTACCAACGGCGGCGTGATCACAACCTGCATCTCTGCTGGTACATCAGATGTTTACAACGAAGGCGTTGATTACTTCAATGGCCAGGCAATCTACGCAGACATCGTAGAGATGGGCTCTCATGTACAGGTTATTGAGCAGAGTGATTATCACTACAAGGCTCGTACTTATATGGCAGCAGCTCTGATCAATGTCATCCAGAATGGCTACACCACAGAGGATGCATTACAGGAAGCTGAAGATCAGCTGAGATTCGAAATGGGATTATAAAAACCGATAGCGGGGAATCAGATTCTGGTTCCCCGTTTCTGAAAATTGCATGCACGTAATGCGTGCATGCAATTTTCTTACCTTGCAAAAAAGGGGGTTATGTTTTGAAGAAAAGTAGAATGAGCGTTACCGCAAAACAGAAAACTGCCGGCTGGCTTTATCTGATCCCGGCCACATTTTTAATTGCGGTGATGAGTTTTTATCCAATTATACAGGCGGTACTTACATCGCTAAAGACAGGCTCCAGCGCGAATATGCAATGGGCCAGCCCACTGAATTATAATTACGCACGAATGTTCCAGGACAAGCTTTTCTTACGTTCTGTTGGCAATACATTTTTATATCTGATTATCGAAGTGCCTATCATGCTGGTTCTGGCGATCCTGCTGGCACAGCTGTTAAACAACAAGGATTTGAAATTCAAAGGACTTTTCCGCGTCTGCGTCTTTCTTCCCTGTGCGACTTCTTTAGTTTCTTATGCTTTGATTTTTAAGTCTTTATTTGCAACGCAGGGCCTGATCAATACCATTTTAACAAATCTTGGGTTGATTCAGGAAAACATCAATTTTCTTGGAACTGCAAGCACAGCAAAGGCCGTGATCATCATTGCATTGATTTGGCGCTGGACAGGCTACAACATGGTATTCTTCCTTGCAGGCCTGCAGAATATCGAATATTCCGTTTATGAGGCGGCAAAGATCGATGGCGCCAACGGCTGGAAGACATTCTGGTCTATTACGGTACCGCTTTTAAAGCCCACCATTGTCATGACGGTCATCATGTCTATCAATGGTACGCTGCAGTTGTTCGATGAGTCTGTCAACCTGACAAAGGGCGGACCGGCCAACGCCACAATTACCATGTCCCATTACGTTTACAACAACTCCTTCGGACAGGGCGTTTCCAACTTCGGATATGCGTCTGCCATGAGCTTCTTCATCTTTGTTTTGGTGGCTATTCTGGCCTTCATCAATATGAAAGTAGGTGACAAGCGTGACTAAAAAGAAAAATAGATCAGCAATCCAGAGACGACTTATTCCGACCTACATTTTTTTGATCATTGTGTCATTTATCTCCGTATTCCCCTTTTATTGGATGATTACGGCAGCGACCAACACCTCGGTAGAAGTTGCACGAGGAAAGATCACCTTTGGTCTGAACGCATTGCAAAACTACAAGAATCTGATCGCAGCCCAGGATTTGTGGGGATCCCTTGGAAATTCCTTCTTCTATGCAATTGTACAGACAGTGATCGCACTTTTGATCTGCTCTCTGGCCGGATTTGGCTTTGAGCTCTATCATGACAAAGGCAAAGACAGACTGTTCTCCATTTTGCTTCTGGCAATGATGGTACCCCAGGTTGCCACCATGATTCCGCTGTTTAAGATGATGTCAAAAATGCATCTTTTAAATACGGTATGGGCATTCATTTTGCCCACGCTGTCTACACCGTTTTTGATCATGATGTTCCGTCAGAACTCCAGAAATTTCCCGCCGGATATTATGGAGGCTGCCAGAATCGACGGCTTAAGTGAGATCGGTATTTTCTTTAAGATGTATATGCCGGTGCAGAAATCTACCTACGCAGCAGCAGCGGTTATTACTTTCATGAATGCATGGAACGCTTACCTGTGGCCCAAGGTTGTTATGACCGATAACAGCGCACAGACTATGCCCATGCTGATCGCCAATCTGGCAAGTGGTTATACGGTAGATTACGGTATGCTGATGATGGGCGTGCTGTTCTGCTCCGTTCCTACCATGCTGGTATTCTTTGTATTGCAGAAGCAGTTCGCAGAAGGTATTACGGGTTCTGTCAAATAAAAAAATGTCGTGAACGATCTTTCTTGATTATGTGGGAGAAAAGCGTATGAGTTTTAATTATGAAAAAATAAAGGATCCGACCTTTTTTAAAGAAAATGTACTTCCCGCATATGCGGCAGTGGACCTTTTCGAGAGCAGCGATGCCTATCGGAGAGGGGAGAGTGGCCTTCGGATGTCTTTGGATGGCATATGGAAATTTTCCTATGCGAAAAATCCCGAGCTGGCATGCAAAGGTTTTGAAAAGGAATCTTTTGACTGTTCCGTTTGGGATGATGTCCGTGTTCCGGCACACATTCAGCTGGAGGGCTATGACACGCCGCAATATGTCAATATGCAGTATCCCTGGGATGGCAGGGAAAAGCTGAGCCCCGGCATGGCGCCGACACGGTTTAATCCTACGGCCTCCTATGTGAAATATTTTGAACTGCCGGAGGCTCATGAGAAAGACCGGACCCATATTGTATTTCATGGTGTGGAAAGCGGCATGGCTCTGTGGCTGAATGGCTCTTATGTGGGCTACAGCGAGGACAGCTTTACACCCTCTGCCTTTGACATTACCCCTTTCCTGAAAAAAGGAAAGAACAAGCTGGCAGTGCAGGTTTATAAGTGGACCTCCTCCAGCTGGTGTGAGGATCAGGATTTTTACCGGTTTTCCGGTATTTTCAGAAGTGTGGAGCTTTTGTTTATTCCTTCTGTCCATGTCAAAGACATCACCCTACAGACCCTTTTTGCGGAGGATGATTTTACAAAAGCTACCCTTCTTACAAAGCTAAGCTTTTACGGAAAAGGAAGCTATCGCCTGACTCTAAAAGATAAAGGTGAGACCCTTTTTACAGAGGAAGGCAGATGCGGGGAATCGGTTACGATTTCCAAAGAGATTTTATCGCCGAAGCTTTGGAGCGCGGAAGATCCGTACCTGTATGAGCTGGAACTGACGCTTTTTGATGAGCGGCAGGAAGAGCGGGAGTATGGGATCCTGCCGGTTGGATTCCGGCAGTTTGCCATGAAGTGCGGCCGGATGCTTTTGAACGGCAAGCGCATCGTATTTAAGGGCGTCAACAGACATGAATTCAGTTTCCTGACAGGACGCAGTGTCTCAAAAGAAGAGATGATCCAGGATATTCTGACGATGAAGCGCAACAACATCAACGCCATTCGTACGTCCCATTATCCCAACAGCGAGCTTCTCTATACGCTTTGCGACCGCTATGGACTTTATATGATCGCGGAAAATAATCTGGAGAGCCATGGCAGCTGGGACGCATACTTAAAGCATATCGAAGAGAAATCTTACGTGGTTCCGGGTGATAAAAAAGAGTGGCAGGCCATGATGTTAGACCGGGTTACCTCTGCTTATGAGAGAGACAAGAATCATCCGTCCATCCTGATCTGGTCCATCGGCAATGAGTCCTATGGCGGAAGAGTTCCTTATGAGATGGCGGAGCATTTCAGAAAGCTTGATTCCACGAGACTGGTGCATTATGAGGGGATTTTCCATGACCGCAGCTACCCGGATACTTCTGATATGGAGAGCCGGATGTATGCAAAGGCTGCGGAGATTGAGGCCTATTTAAAGACGAATCCGAAGAAGCCCTTCATCAGCTGCGAGTATGCCCATTCCATGGGCAATTCCACCGGTGCCATGCACAAATATACCCAGTTGGCTGATGCAAAGGATTCCGGTTATCAGGGTGGTTTTATCTGGGATTATATTGATCAGTCCTTATATAAAAAGGATCGTTACGGAAATGTGTTCCAGGCCTATGGCGGGGATTTCTTAGAGCGGCCGACGGATTATAATTTCTGCGGCAATGGAATCGCATATGCCAAGGGCAGAGAAGCATCTCCGAAGATGCAGGAAGTAAAATTCCTGTATCAGAACATTGCCATTACTGTGAATGAGAAGTCCTTTACGGTATGGAATAAGCATCTGTTTTTGAACACGGCGCATTTTGACTGCGAAGCCGTCCTTTTGAGGGATGGAAAAGTCGTGGAACGGAAAGACCTGACACAGATTGATGTGCTGCCGGAGGAGACAAGGGAATTCCCTTTGCCATTTGATCAAAAGGACTACGAAGGCATGCCGGGAGAGTATGCAGCGACAGTTTCCTTTGTATTAAAGGAAGACACGCTTTGGGCAACACGTGGTCACGAAGTGGCATTCGGACAGGGCATATTGTGGAAAAACGCGGCTGCCCCGAAAGAAAAGCAGGACATCGAGATCATTCGCGGCGATTACAATATCGGTGTCAGAGGCCAGGACTTTGAAGCACTGTTTGCCACGGAAAACGGTGGATTAGTTTCCTATCGTTATGCAGGAAAAGAGCTGATCATGGCGATTCCCAAGCCTAATTTCTGGCGGGCACCTACCGACAATGATGTCGGAAACAATATGGCGGGGCGTCTTTCCCAGTGGAAGATTGCCAGCATGTATCTGACACACCGCGGAATAGGGAAAAAGGTGCAGGGCGAGAATGGATATGTTCGTTTTGAGAATCCAATCCTGCGGGAAGAAAAGAATTACGTCAGCATCACGTATCTGTATAATCTACAGACCACACCAAAGGCAGAGTGCAGTGTAGAATATTGCGTCTTCGGAGACGGAAGCATTCAGACGACACTTTCCTATGATCCGGTGGCAGGACTGCCCGGAATGCCGGAGTTTGGTATGCTATTTAAATTTGATGCGGATTTAGATACCGTCACCTGGTATGGAAATGGACCCCAGGAGACCTATGCAGACAGAAAGATGGGTGCAAAGCTGGGTCTGTATACCAATCATGTGGCAGATAATATGGCAGAATATCTGGTTCCCCAGGAATGCGGCAACAAGACGGATGTGCGTTTTGCCAAGGTGACAGATGTAAAAGGAAGAGGCCTTTGCTTCTCTTCAGAAGGAGGGATGAATTTCTCGGCACTTCCCTATACACCCCATGAGATCGAAAACGCCAGCCATCCATATGAGCTGCCGCAGGTTCATTACACAGTGGTCCGCGTAGCAGAATCACAGATGGGTGTAGGCGGAGACGACAGCTGGGGCGCACCGGTGCATCCGGAATATCTGCTGCCCTATGACAAAAAAATGAAGTTTACCTTTACATTTAAAGGAATCTGAAGAAAAAAGTACCGCCCCCAATCGTTTGGTTGAGGGCGGTGTTTTTTTAGTGATGCTCCAGTTCTCCGTTTGTATAGGATGCCACAATCTTTTTGATCTTGTCATAGGGATTCAGCAGTTCGCTGATGGAGGTATCATGATTGAGGGTGTCGATAATATAAGCAATATATTTGCTCATGCCGCAGGTGATGTAGTAGTCACGGTCTAAAAGCTCCGGGGACTGATAGATCAGATCCGTTGTCAGCACGCGGTAAATAATGCCCTTTTCTACGGCTTCATCAAATTTTGCCAGTCCATTTGTGAACAGGCCAAAGGTGGAGATGACAAAAATACGCTTTGCCTTGCGCTTTTTCAGCTCTGTAGCTACGTCGATCATGCTCTCGCCGGAGGAGATCATATCGTCGATGATGAACACGTCCTTGCCCTCTACAGAGGATCCTAAGAATTCGTGAGCGATGATGGGATTGCGGCCGTCTACGATGCGGCTGTAGTCCCGGCGCTTGTAGAACATGCCCACGTTGATGCCCAGGACATTGGCCAGATAAACCGCACGATCCGTACCACCTTCATCCGGGCTGATGATCATCATGTGATCATTGTCGAATACAAGATCATCTACATTGCGGCAGAGAGCCTTGACAAACTGATAGGCACAGGTGACGGATTCGAAACCACTTAACGGAATAGCGTTCTGTACACGGGGGTCGTGGGCGTCAAAGGTGATGATGTTGGCAACACCCATAGCCACCAGCTCTTGCAGTGCTGCGGCGCAGTCTAAGGATTCCCGGGAGGCCCGTCTGTGCTGGCGGCTCTCGTACAGGAATGGCATGATGACATTGATTCGTCTCGCCTTACCGCTGACTGCAGCGATGATTCTCTTGAGATCCTGATAATGATCGTCCGGAGACATATGGTTGATCTCACCGCACATCTTGTAGGTCAGGCTGTGATTGGTTATGTCCAGCATGATAAACAGGTCATCGCCCCGGACGGATTCCTTGATGGTGCCTTTTGCCTCTCCGTTTCCAAAACGGGGCAGATTGTGCTCAACCAGATAGGAAGAGCGCTGATAGCCCTTGAAAGCGGTGTCGTTGGGATGGAGCTGCTGTCTGGTGGAGCGCCATTTCACGAGATACTGATCCACCTTGTGGCCCAGGGGAGCGCTGCTCTCTAAGGTGATAAGTCCCAGCTTTCCGTAGGGGATTGACTCTAGTTGAATTTCTTCATTCGGCATGAATAGTTTCCTCCATATATGTGTACATTTAGTGTTTCCGTTTTTTCAGGCGAATATCAGGGCCTGTGAGCTTTAACAGCGTATAATTGCTGATAATGCGTGAAAAATTGCGTTCGGAATATGTCTCAAACAGATGATCCAAGTCCAGGTTGCTGGAAATCACGGTGGATTTTTTGCGGAGCAGCCGCTCATTTAGACATAAAAATAGCTGGGAAACAGAAAAACGGTTCGTCAGCTCCGTGCCCAGATCGTCGATGATCAGCAGGTCACAAGCAAACAGATCCTCCTGCTGCTCCCGTGCGAGAGAGTCCTTTTGAAATTTGCTCTCCTCTAATATAGTAAATAATTGGAAAGATGTAAAGTATAAAACTGAGTGCCCGGTATCAATCAGCGCTTTGGCGATGCAGTTGGAAAGAAATGTTTTTCCGACGCCGGTGGATCCGAACAGGTAGAGATTGTCAAATTCTGTGTCAAAACGGTCTACAAACAGACGGCATGCATCGATGGCCCGTGTGGCATCATCCAGGGCGCTGCGGCCGGTGGATTCGTCTAAGGATGTGTCGTCATAGTAGTCGTAGGTCAGTGTGTCGAAATTTTCCGTGTCAAGGATCTGCTTGATATTGGACTGGGTATAGATCAGATCGATGGCAGCCTGACGGAAACAGTGACAGCGCTGCTGACCGATATAGCCGGTATCCTTGCAGTCCGGACATTCGTAGATAGGCAAAAGATCCGAGGGACGAAGGCCGGCTTTTTCTAAAAGTGCGGACCGTTTGGCACGCAGCCCGGCAAGCTCTTCCTTTAAGTCAGCCAGGGCATGGGTGTCCCCATCCAGCATCAGCCGCGCCTGCCGGACACTGACCGATGCAATGGTCTCCTCCAGGGCATGAAGGGAGGGTATTTTTCTATAGATCTCGGCCTTCTTTTCCTCCAGCTGCAGCCGGGAGCGCCGCTGTTTTTCTTCGTAGTCCCGCATGATCCGGTCATATTGACTATTTGTGAGAGCCATAATCTAATAATTCCTTTTCTAATTCGCTGGTATTATAGGTGCGCTGCAGAAAGTCACCGCCCCGTGAGCTTGCTGTGCTGCTGCCGGAAGCCTTCGTGCGCTTGGCTGCAGCGGCAGATTTTGACTGATGCCGGGCATCCAGAGCCTCAATATCTGCAAGGGAAGAAACCTTGCTTTTTTTCCAGTTTTTTAAAATCTTGTCGGCATATTCGAAGCTGGCCTGATGGATGGTATGCATGGTGCGGTCACATGCGGCTGAAATGATATTCACATCAAAGCCATAGCTCTGCCAGGTGGAGATGTATTTTTTCTCATAGGGAACGAAGTCCCGGCCGGAGATCCCGAATGCCTTGCGGATGGCGGTATGCAGCTCGTTCCGGTTTTCCTCGGCTTCTTTGGCGGCATCCACGGTGGAGATCCCGTCTGTCGCCCAGCTAAGAGCGACCTTTTCCATGTAGCGGACGTTTCCGTGGCCTTTCATCACACAGCTGTCGATGAGATGCTCGATCAGATCATTGGAAAAATGCAGCGCGTCCTTCCAATAGATGATGGCGTTCATCTCGGTGGAATTTAATGTATGGCCGAGATAATGCTCTGCCACAAATAAAAGCTCTGCCACATCGGTCTCTTCCTTGAACTGACGCAGCTGGTCGGCGGAATAATTCTCGTGGGGCGGCAGCTTTGGCACTGCTTTTGTGCTGTGCACCGGCGTCGTGATGGCAGGCATACTGGCGGTATCAAGAAAGCAGATGCCTGTCAGCTCCTTGTTCTCATCAAACTCCAGACGAAGCAGGTGCATTTTTTCCCAGTATTTCAGTGCGCGGATAACATCCTTTTCCGTATGCTCGAACTTGTCTGCAGCATCCGATACAGAAAAAGACATGGTGGGGTCGTTCATGCAGCGGAGCAGGTACAGGTAAACCTTGACATATTCTCCGTTGGCATGAAGCATATATGCGTCTATAAAATAATTAGGCACCACGGTACGCGAAACTTCGCTGTCCCGGTGCAGCATAATATCAGCCATAATTTTATCTTCTCCTCTTGCAGGAAAGCATGTCCGATCTATCTGTGTTCTGTCAATTCCCCGCTTTCGCTGCTGGAGTATTATAGCATAGAAAATCAAAAATGAGAAGTGCCGATTTCCATGGAAAGCCTTGATTTATGGGGCTTCGCGAGGGGATAACAGAAACTGTGGATAAGTGGATAACTCCCCTGGCCGGAGAGAAAAAACAGATAAAAAGCACGGAAAATCAGTACAATCAGGCGGATGGACGAAAAAGTTATGTAAACGAAATATCCACAACCGTTCGGGATAACTTTTCCCCAATCGGTTGTGGATAATGTGGATAACTTATTGTCCTAAAAGATCTTCCCCGACTTCTACAATGTTTCCGGCCCCCATGGTTATTAACATGTCTCCGTCGATACATTTTTTTAATAAAAATTGTTCAATGGCGTCAAAATTCTCCTGGCTGGGGATGTAATAGGCCTCACATCCGCGGTCCTGCAGCCGTTTGCAAATGTCTGCGGAGCTGACACCGAGGTGATCCGTCTCCCTGGCTGCATAGATATCTGCCAGTACGACGAGATCGGCGGCAGACAGCGCGTCGGCAAAATCATCTAAGAAGGCCTTGGTTCGCGAGTAGGTATGAGGCTGGAAGGCACAGATGAGACGCTTGTGGGGATAATTTTTCGCTGCGGCAAGTGTGGCGCGGATCTCTGTGGGATGATGGGCGTAGTCGTCGATGATGGTGACGCCGTCGACGGTGCCCTTGTACTGAAATCTGCGGTCGGTGCCGTGAAAAGCTGCCAGCCCCGCTGCGGCTGCTTCCGGTGTGACGCCAAGCTCCCGGGTCAGGGCATAGGCGGCCAGGGCATTGGATACGTTGTGGACCCCCGGCACATGCAGTGTCACGGAAACAGGCGCATCTGCTCTCCGGTGAATCTGGAAGGAAGCGCAGCCAAAGGCATCATAGGTGATGTCTGTGGCGTATACGTCATAGGCAGGGTCAAGGCCGTAGGTGATGACCGGTGCGGCAATGCCTTCTGTGAGCTCTGCTACATTGGGGATGGCTCCCCCTATGATGACTGCGCCCTCAGCAGAGGTGCCTGCGAGAAACCGATGGAAGGAATGGCGGACATCCGCATAATCCTTGAAAAAGTCCAAATGCTCCGCTTCTACGTTTAATACGACGCTGTATTTCGGGAAAAAGTGCAGGAAGCTGTTGGTATATTCACAGGCCTCTGTCACAAAACAGTCGGAAGAGCCGACGCGGATATTTCCGCCGATGGCCTGCAGAATGCCGCCCACAGAGATGGTAGGGTCTGCGCCTGCCGCCAGCAGAATGTGTGTGATCATGGAAGTGGTAGTGGTCTTGCCGTGGGTACCGGCGACTGCTACCGAGCGTGCGTAGTTTCGCATCAGCTGTCCTAAGAACTCGGCGCGTGTAAGCATGGGAAGGCCGGAAGCCTTCGCTGCTACAAATTCCGGATTGTCCTCATGGATCGCTGCGGTATAGACGATCAGTTCAATGTCCGGGGTGATATTTTCGGCCTGCTGCGGATAATGAATGTCTGCGCCCAGGGCGGTCAGCTGGTCGGTGAGTTCGGAGCGCTTCATATCAGAGCCGGATACGCGAAAGCCTTCTTTTAAGACGATCTGTGCCAGACCGCTCATGCTAATGCCCCCGATGCCGATAAAATGGATGCGGCAGGGATGTGAAAAATTAACTGTATATGTGTCCATGGTAATTCCCTTCAAGATTTGATTTTTTTGTTTTCCTTAGTATACCACTTTTTTTTTCACATACAATCCCTGTTCTATTTTTGGTCAGGTATGCACTTGTCAAATATAACAAAAAAATCAGTTTTTTATTAAAGTTTTTGTTGATTATGCTGTACAAATGGGACGTGAAATGTTATACTGTCTCTGTACTTGTATAGTCAACAAATAGAAGCAAGAGGTGAGTAATATGATTCATAAGGAAATGATTGCCATGCTGCTTGCAGGCGGACAGGGAAGCCGCCTGGGTGTCCTGACAGCAGATGTGGCAAAGCCTGCAGTAGCCTTTGGCGGAAAATACCGCATCATCGATTTCCCGCTTAGCAACTGCATCAACTCAGGAATCGATACCGTCGGTGTATTGACACAGTATCAGCCGCTTCGCCTGAATACCCATATCGGAATCGGTATTCCGTGGGATCTGGACCGCAACAACGGCGGCGTGACGGTGCTTCCGCCCTATGAGAAGAGCACGAACAGTGAGTGGTATAGCGGTACTGCGAATGCGATTTTCCAGAACCTGAAGTATATGGAGAGCTATGATCCGGAATATGTACTGATCCTGTCAGGCGACCATATTTACAAGATGGATTATGAGGTGATGCTTGATTTTCACAAGGCCAACAATGCCGATGTGACGATTGCGGTAATGCCGGTTCCCATGGAGGAGGCCAGCCGTTTTGGCGTCGTGATCGCAGATGAAGATCACAAGATCAGCGAATTTGAGGAAAAGCCGGAGCATCCCCGCAGCAATCTGGCTTCTATGGGTATCTATATCTTCAGCTGGAAGGTGCTTCGTGACGCACTTCTTGCACTGAAGGATCAGAATAACTGTGATTTCGGAAAGCATGTCATTCCGTATCTGCACGAGAGAGACAGCCGGATGTTTGCCTATGAGTTCAATGGCTACTGGAAGGATGTCGGTACGCTTAGCTCCTACTGGGAGGCAAATATGGAGCTGATTGATCTCATTCCTGAGTTCAATCTGTATGAAAAATACTGGAAAGTCTATACCAATACCGGAGCCATCGAGCCTCAGTATATTTCCTCTGATTCCGTTGTTGTGCGCAGCATTATCGGAGAGGGCAGCGAGATCTACGGTGAGGTGCACAGCTCCGTGATCGGTGCCAATGTTGTGATCGGCAAGGGTGCGGTAATACGCGATTCCATCATCATGCAGGGCGCCCATATCGGAGAAAATTGTGTCTTAGACAAGGCCATCGTCGCAGAGGATTGCGAGGTCGGTGAGGATGTAAAGATCGGTGTTGGTGAATATGCACCGAGCAAATTCAACCCGAAGGTATATGCCAGCGATCTGGCAGTCATCGGCGAGCACTCCGTGATACCTCCTCATGTATCCATCGGAAGAAATACAGCCATTTCCGGCGAGACAGTAGCTTCTGATTACAAGGATGGTCATCTGGAGAGTGGAGATTCTATTATAAAGGCAGGTGTGAAGGCATGAAAGCATTAGGTATTATTTTAGCGGGCGGCAACAACTCAAGAATGGAAGCCCTATCCCGCAAGAGAGCGATCGCTGCCATGCCTGTAGCCGGCAGCTTCCGCTGCATCGATTTTGCACTCAGCAATATGAGCAACTCCCACATACAGAAGGTGGCAGTGCTCTCCCAATACAATGCCAGATCCTTAAATGAGCATTTGAGCTCTTCCAAGTGGTGGGATTTTGGTAGAAAACAGGGCGGACTGTTCGTATTTACACCGACGATCACGGCTGACAACAGCTGGTGGTATCGGGGTACGGCAGATGCGATGTATCAGAATATTGAGTGGCTGAAGCGCTGCCATGAGCCCTATGTGATCA
>CAVITM010000011.1:0-23583 GCA_963645455.1 Moraxellaceae bacterium
TAAAGGAGGCACAACATGAGTAAAAAAGTAGGAATGATGGTAGCGACCGGCTATGAAGAGATCGAGATGCTGGCAGTGGTGGATGTACTGCGCCGTGTAGGCATGACCTGCGATATTATTTCCGTGACCGGCGAAAAAGAAATCGTCAGCTCCCACGGAGTACATGTAGTCGCAGACCTGCTCTTCGAGGATGCAGATTTTGACAGCTACGACGCACTGGCCATTCCCGGCGGTATGCCCGGCACCATCAATCTCGGCCAGCACGCAGGTGTCTGTGAGCAGCTAAAGAAAGCATATGCTGAAGGAAAACTTATCGCAGCCATCTGTGCAGCACCTACCGTATTCGGAAAGCTGGGCCTGCTTCAGGGCAAAAAAGCCATCTGCTTCCCCGGTATGGAGGATCAGCTCCTGGGCGCAGAGGTAACACTGCAGCCCGCTGTCCGCGACGGCAATATCATCACCAGCCGCGGCATGGGAACTGCCATCGACTTTGCCATAGCGATCCTTTCCTATTTTGCAGATGCAGAAACCGTCGAGACCCTCGCAAAGAAGATCCTCTATCACGCATAAAGGTGAAAGTATCGGAGGCAGGATATGAGTAATACCGACAAAAAGAAACAGAAAACAAAGAAACCCTATGTGGCAGCCCAGGATCAGGTCGTTCGCACCGGCGGACAGGTAGGGACGATTTTTTTGGCATCAATGGCATTGCTGTTTATACTGGTTGGCTGCATCATGCTGTTTGTGGATGGTGTGCAGGAGCAGTATCTCGTCTATATGATCAGTGCACTGCTGATCGCACTGGGCATCGGACTCATCGTCAAATATTATGTGACGCAGGCCTACCGGAACATGCATGACTATGGCTTCTCCAGCGGCGCATTGGTGGTGATCTTAGGCTGCAGTGCTCTGGCACATGCCAGTACGCTGGCCGGACAGCTTGGCATACTTTCGGGACTTTTAGTACTGACGGTAGCAGTCGTGATGCTCCAGCAGGCGTTGCAGCTGCATATCATGCGAAAAAGCGTCTGGCCCATCGTACTTACCATTGCGATGGTGACGCTTTTTGCTTCGATCGTATTGTTGTTTGATCTGCATTTTCTGACGGATCGCATCGACAAGATCGAGTATTGGATCCTTTTGATCGCAGGCATTTTGACTTTGCTTTGCATGATTATTGTGGCCATCGGTGTATGGATGTTTATGCGGCAGGAAAAGGAAGAGATGCTTCGCATGGAGCAGGAGCGCCAACAGGCGCTGAATCGTGCAGTGGAGCAGGACCGTTTGGAACAGAAGTTAAAGGGAATGGAGTCTTCGGAAGACGTCAGACAGATTGAAGTGCCGGAGGAAACGGAAGAATTGCTGGATTCAAAGGAATCGGATGCTACGGATGAATAAACTGTAATTACTTATGAAAAAGAGCCGCTTGCGACTCTTTTTTGCTGCACAGAAAACTTCGTTTCGCATCCGTAGGAAACGATAAATTTTGGCAAAAATGAATTTTTACACATCAAAATCCTGCAAAACGCCATCAGATTTATTTTTGATAAAATACGAAAAAAGCTTGCAAAATGTGAAGGCTTCATGTATCTTTGTAAAGGGCATGGAGAACGTTTGTGAATTTTTGACAGAGAAAAATTGCAAAAATGGAGGACCCATGGATTTATTCGATTACATGCGCGAACAGAATATGGAGCGGGAAGCACCGCTGGCATCGAGAATGCGTCCCACCTCCCTGGATGAGGTGGTAGGGCAGGAGCATATCATCGGCAAGGATCGCCTGCTGTATCGCGCCATCCGGGCGGATAAGCTTCGTTCCATCATTTTTTACGGGCCTCCCGGGACCGGCAAGACGACGCTGGCCAAGGTCATTGCCCATACAACCAGTGCAGCCTTTCTACAGCTCAATGCCACTGCCTCCGGGAAAAAGGATATGGAGGAAGTCGTAGCGAAGGCCAAGGATAACCAGGGCATGTATGGGAAAAAGACCATCCTTTTTATCGACGAGATCCATCGTTTTAACAAGGGGCAGCAGGACTATCTCCTTCCCTTTGTAGAGGATGGAACTGTGATCCTCATCGGTGCCACCACAGAAAATCCCTATTTTGAGGTAAACGGAGCGCTTCTTTCCCGGTCCATCATATTTGAGCTGAAGCCCCTCTCCAAGGACAATATCCGGGTGCTTTTACGCCGGGCAGTCAGTGACTGTGAAAAAGGAATGGGTAGCTACCGGGCAATCTTAGAGAAGGATGCAGAGGAATTTCTGGCAGATCTGGCTAATGGTGATGCCCGGGCGGCGCTGAGTGCCATTGAGCTGGGGATTTTGACCACCGAGCCGGATGAGTCAGACGGCCGGATTCATATTACTCTGGATGTCGCCCAGGAATGCATCCAGAAGCGTGTCCTGAAATATGATAAAAACGGAGACAATCATTATGATACGATCTCCGCATTTATAAAAAGCATGCGTGGCTCGGATCCCGATGCGGCGGTCTATTATCTGGCACGGATGCTCTATGCAGGCGAGGATGTGAAATTTATCGCCAGACGAATGATGATCTGCGCGTCAGAAGACGTGGGAAATGCGGATCCCCAGGCATTGCAGGTGGCCACCGCGGCAGCTCTGGCTGTGGAGCGGGTCGGCATGCCGGAGTCCCAGATCATTTTATCCCAGGCAGTCAGCTATATTGCCAGCGCGCCAAAGAGCAACGCGGCCTGCACAGCCATCGAGCGGGCCATGCATACGGTGGCGCAGACCAAGACACCGCCGGTGCCGGCCCATCTGCAGGATGCGCATTACAAGTCATCCGACAAGCTGGGACATGGGGTGGGTTATAAATATGCACATGCATATCCTCATCATTATGCGGCACAGCAATATTTGCCGGACCAGCTGAAAAATGAGAGATTCTACGAACCGTCTGAAAATGGTTATGAGCAGACGATTCGTGCTTATCTAAATAAAGTGGAACAATGGAAAAAGGAACAGGAGGAGCAGAAATGAAGCGATATGATCAACTGACCAGAGAGGAACTTTTACAGGAGCAGGAAGGTCTGCTGCAGGAGTACAAGGGCTTTGAGGAGGCAGGACTGCAGCTGAATATGGCCCGTGGTAAGCCGGAACACACACAGCTGGAGCTGTCTATGCCCATGATGGATCTGTTAGATAGTGAGAGTGACTGCCTGGCATCCGATGGAACCGACTGCCGCAATTACGGCGCTCTCGATGGTATCCCTGAGGCAAAGGCACTTATGGCCGGGATCATGGAATGTAAACCGGAGCAGGTGATCGTATATGGCAATGCCAGCTTGAATGTTATGTTTGATGTGGTTTCCCGCTATATGCTCCACGGTGTATGCGGCGGCACCCCCTGGTGCAGACAGGGACAGGTCAAGTTTTTATGCCCCGTACCCGGATATGACAGACATTTTGCTGTGACTGAGTGCCTGGGCATCGAGATGATCAATGTGCCCCTTGGCGCAGACGGCCCGGATATGGATCTGGTGGAGCAGCTGGTGGCTTCCGATCCTTTGATCAAGGGTATCTGGTGCGTGCCGAAATATTCCAATCCCAGCGGAATCACCTATTCAGATGAGGTAGTGCGCCGGTTTGCAACCATGAAGACAGCAGCAGAGGATTTCCGTATTTTCTGGGACAATGCTTACTGCGTGCATCATCTGTATGAGGAAGCAGACAGACAGGATCAGCTGTTAAATATTTTAGAAGAATGTGCAGCGGCAGGCCATCCGGATCGGGTACTGGAATTCGCTTCTACTTCTAAGATCACCTTTGCAGGTGCAGGCATCTCTGCCATGGCAGCCTCCGAGAATAATTTAAAGGATGCCAAGGAGGTCATGACGATCCAGACCATCGGCTATGACAAGCTCAATCAGCTGCGCCATGCACGGTTTTTAAAGGATCGCGCCGGAGTGGATGAGCATATGAAAAAGCATGCAGCTATCATGCGTCCCAAGTTCGAAAAGGTAGAGCAGATGCTGGCCGATGAGATCACCCCTCTTGGAATCGGCGACTGGATCAATCCCAACGGCGGATATTTTATTTCCTTTAATGCACTGCCCGGCTGTGCAAAGCGAATCGTTGCACTGGCAAAACAGGCAGGAGTGGTACTGACCGGAGCCGGCGCACCCTTCCCTTATAAAAAGGATCCCGAGGATAAGGTAATTCGTCTGGCCCCTTCCTTCCCTACCATGGATGAGCTGGTGGAGGCGACAAAGGTATTTATCTGCAGCGTCAAGCTGGCCAGTGTGGAACACTACTTAAATAGATAAGATCATGTGATATTTTTGCACCAGCTGGAAAATGATTGCCGAAAATGGTATAATTTTTCCGGCTGGTATTTTTATGCAAAAAAGGAGAACATTATGGGAACATCAATTCTTGATTATGATACCGTCGCCCTGGATGACGCAGACAATGCGCTGGTCATCATCGATCAGACGAAGCTGCCCGGACGCATAGAACTTTTGCATTTGCATACTGCAAAGGAGATGTGGGACGCCATTTATCTGTTGCAGGTAAGGGGTGCTCCGGCCATCGGAGTAGCGGCAGGTTACAGCATCTACCTGCTGGCAAAGGGCATCGATACAGTGGAGTTCGAGGAATTTTATAAACAGTTTACCGCCTATAGAGAGTATCTGGATTCCTCCCGTCCTACGGCAGTCAACCTTTCCTGGGCATTGAAGCGGATGGATCAGGTGGTTTTAAAAGGACATGGGGAAGGCCTTAGTGTGCCGCAGATCAAAGAGGCTCTGCACCGGGAATCCATACAGATTCAGGAGGAGGATATCGCCATCTGCAAGGCCATCGGCGAGCATGGCCTGACGCTTCTAAAGCCCGGCGATGGAATCCTGACCCACTGCAATGCGGGAAAGCTGGCAGCCAGCAGATATGGCACAGCCACCGCACCGATTTATCTGGGCCAGGAGCGTGGTTATGGCTTTCATGTCTATGCGGATGAGACGCGTCCGCTGCTGCAGGGCGCCCGGTTGACGGCCTTTGAGCTGCAGTCTGCAGGGGTGGATGTTACCTTGATTTGTGATAATATGTCTGGTATGATTATGAAACAAGGGAAGGTGCAGGCGGTATTTGTAGGCTGTGACCGGGTGGCTGCAAACGGCGATACGGCAAACAAGATCGGAACGTCTGTCGTGGCAGCAGTGGCCCACCTCTATGGCGTGCCTTTTTATGTATGTGCGCCCAGCTCTACCATCGATTTTGACACGCCTACCGGCGATGAGATCGTGGTTGAGCAGAGAAAACCGGAAGAGGTGACTGAGATGTGGTATACAGAGCGTATGGCACCAAAGGATGTCAAGGTATTCAACCCGGCTTTTGACATCACGGATGCAAAGCTGATCTCCGGAATCGTGACGGAGTATGGCATCGCGCGCTATCCCTATACGGAGTCGCTTGAAAATTTGTGTAAACGATAAAAGGAGAAGGATCAATGTCAAAAGAATCATGCAGCAGCGCGGAGGGCTGCACAAGAGAAAGCTGTGAAGGCTGCCCCAGCAAGGCAGGCGGTCAGGGCATCGCAGTAGAACAGCTCAACAAATATTCCTCCATAAAAAAGGTCATCGGTGTGGTCAGCGGCAAGGGCGGCGTCGGCAAATCCTTTGTCAGTGCCTCATTGGCCTGTGCACTGCACAAGGCAGGCGCCCGCGTGGGTATTTTAGATGCGGACATCACCGGCCCGTCAATCCCGAAGATGTTGGGGGTTCACGGCACAGCCTTTGGCACAGATGAGGGTATCATTCCCTTAGAGTCAAAGGAAGGCATCCCCGTGATGTCTATCAACCTGCTCATCGAGGATGAGGAACAGCCGGTGATCTGGAGAGGACCGGTCATCGCAGGTGCGGTCAAGCAGTTCTGGACCGATGTGGTATGGGGCGAACTGGATGTCTTGATCGTTGATATGCCCCCCGGAACCGGAGATGTGCCTCTGACCGTGTTCCAGTCCCTGCCGGTAGACGGAGTCATCGTTGTGACCTCGCCTCAGGAGCTGGTACAGATGATCGTGAAAAAAGCGTACAATATGGCCCAGATGATGAACATTCCGGTACTTGGTCTCGTGGAGAATTTCAGTTACCTGACCTGCCCGGACTGCGGCAGAAAAATCCAGGTGTTTGGGGAAAGCCATGTGGATGAGGTGGCTGGCGAGCTGGGCATTCCGGTGTTTGCAAAGCTGCCCATCGATCCGTCAGCAGCTGCAGCAGCAGACGCAGGCGAATTTTACGGAACAGATCACAGCGCATTTGATGAAGCGGTGACAGCGATACAATCATAACTATGCATATGCGTAACCATTAATGAGGGGGGTGGATTTATGGATCAGCAGGAGATTTTTCGGAAACAGTTTCAGTCAGACCTGGCCTATCTGTCCAAGGATTTGAAGAGCGTTGAAAAAAAGGCCGATCATACCTTTAAGGAGAAGGAACATCAGACACTGGAGCAGGAATATATGTCTGCCATGTCCCAGGGCTTTCAGCGTATGCTCCTGTTTGGCATCAAAACCAGTGAATTTGGCAAGGTGCCTGGTACAGTCAGGAACATGCAGTATTTGTACGAGGATCAAAAAGAGATTCAAAAGAATCGGCAGATCGTAGAATCCAGAAAAAAGAAGCAATCCAGTCAGGAGAAGGATGCGCAGGCGCGAATGAATACCGGTGTCAGTCAGGAGATTGTGAGAAAGGCAAAGGCAGTTGCATCCGGATGCCTGCCGCTGTATGAACAAAAAAAGCAGCAGCAGGTGCAGGTTTCTGTTGGCAAGAAGGATTTTACCGGCACGGAGTTTTATGTGAAGCGTGCTTACGACTTTGTCAGTGAACAGGAAATGCAGCAGCAGGTCGTTGACCTGATGCTAAAGCGCGACGCACTGGCGGTAAGGATCAAAAATGCCAACCCCCAAAATGATACACAGAAGGCGGAGCATGAGTATGACAAGCAGTTGCTGAAGAGCCTTGTCGATGCGCTCCATACGTGGATGCTGGTGGGCGGTATATCAGAAAAAGGCGGCCAAGTATCACAGAAGGATAAGGAAAAGGCAGCTGCCCATCTGCCGCTGGCCATTGAAAACTATGAGTATCAGGTAAAAAACCGCGATGCTTTAATCGGCGGTGTTATTTTTGAAAAATTCAAAAAGACAAAACAGTATAAGGACTCCTATAAGGAATGTAAAAATCATGATTTGAATTCCACAAAACAGACCCTGGGGATCAATCAGCCTATCGCTAATGTCTATAAGGATGATATTGCATCCCTGCGCAGCATGATCTCCGAAAACGGTCCTTACGATGCGCGGAAAGAAGATTTGATCAAAAAGATCTACGCGGAATATATGCAGCATGGCATCGCCTATGCCAAGCGCAATCTCGAATACAAGGCGGCCGCCAACGCGCTGGCCAACCAGCGGAAGGAGAGCGCTTATCTTAGTGCATGGTGGTTGCAGGAGGATTCCCTGTCCAGACAGCATGAGCTGGCGATGGATGCAAATGCTGCTTATTTAAAATATCTGATCAAGGGCGAAATGCCGGATCCGACACTGGCAGTCTATATCGAGCAGCACTGGCATACGAATGCGTTCGCAGAGCATTTGGATCAGAAGGCGGGTGATCTGTACACGAATCGTCAGGATCGCGTCAACCGTATCAAAGCACGTATTGAAGAACTTCAACATGCTGATATTAAAGGCATGAATGAGGAGAGAAGGAAGACCGCCATCGACAAGCTGGAAAATAGTCTGCACAACGATATGTCTATACAGGCAGCCGATCAGGCAGCCACAACAGATCAGGAGCTGGAATTAAAGTACTTTTCACTGGATAAGTGTCAGGTGACAGCCTATGATCCGGTTGGCCCGGGTCATCGTGATGTGATTCGTCTGATGATGCCATTGAATGGCCGGGTTACTGATATAGATCCTCAGGAGGCAAAGGCCAATAAATGTGCAATGGTTCAATTTTGCAATGGAAGATATCTCGGGAATCAAAAGGACGTAAATGGCCGGATGATCATAGCAAAGAGAGATGACCTATCATGTACGAGGGAAGAGGCCTTGGGCAGCTTGCCACGCCTCGTTTCCATGTTGGATCAGGCAAAAACGGACCTGAAGCAATATTTCGATGATCATAGTGAAGCCTTTGCAGTCGAATCCCTGGAGCAGGCCTATCAAAACCTTGATATTGTCACCCATGTATATAAAAAATCTCAGGGGATGGGGGATGTATGCGATAAAATTTGTCACTCGAAATACTTTTTCTTGCTGGATGTGAATATGCAGAAGCATATGAAGGAGCTGTGGGATTTTGGGAGAGCTATGACATTTTTGTCTTTTGGACGCATAAAGGTGATTGGCTATACCCAGGATCTTACACTACGGGAGGCAACGTCCGACAATGTTAATAATTTCTGTGACTGCCTGGATCAGACCTTTGAGGATTATTTAGAAAAATATGGAAAAGTAAACCAGTATACCATCGATCGTCTCAGGGAAGAGTACAATGGGGGAACCGGCCTATGATTATAGAATCTTTCATGGATCATCAAGTAGCAAGCCCTTTTTCGCCTCTGCTCACGGAAGGGATTGCAAAGCAGATTGAGCAGGGAAAACTCCTGGCAGTAGGAGCATATGATACATGGGACGACATACCGGTTGCTCTGATGGCCTTTCGGGAACAGAAAGGCTGGATGGAGCTGGTATGGCTTCGGGTGGCAGAGGACTATCTGGACAGCGAAGATGCTTATGCATTTGTAGAACACAGACTGGAGCAGGCAAAGAATGCAGGCTTGCTTCAGGGTGCCTTCATCGATTTTATGAATGAGACAGAAGAAGAACCCCATGAACAGCTGCTCCGCTTTTTCGGTTTTCATCGGGACATGGTATCCTCCGGAGTCTATGAGATTCGCCTGTCGGATCTGGAGGGAGTAGAGGAGCTGCAAAAACAGCCTTCCAAAAATGTACGGCAGCTGTCAAAGGCCAGCGACGAACTGAGAAGGAAGATGGCCAAGACGCTCTCTGCGAATCCCCATCCCATTCCTATTGAGCATCCCATCGACTGGAGTCTGTATGATGATTCCATCAGCGTGATCTATATGGATGAGACTATGCCAAAGGGTATGCTGCTCTTTGAACGCACAGAGGATGCCCTTATCTTTTCCTGTGCCTGGGCCACAGATCCCAGACAGCTGATGGGTATGCTGACCGGTGCATTTTTCCGGGCGAAGCAAACGCTTGCCCCGGATATGCAGATTTGGATTCCTGTAGTAAACCGACGGATGGAACAGCTGGTAAAGCACCTGTTACCTACGGCGAAGTGTGGGAATATCATCGAATGGTCCCTTCCCTTTCATACTTAGAATAAGGAGCAAATACAATCATGTCCTTTGTGCATCTGCATACGCATACTGAGTATTCCCTGTTGGATGGCTCAAATAAAATAAAAGAATATGTCTCCCGGGTCAAGGAGCTTGGAATGAATGCGGCGGCCATCACAGATCACGGTGTGATGTATGGCGTGATTGATTTTTATAAGGAATGTCTGGCAGCCGGGATTCGTCCGATTCTCGGCTGCGAGGTTTATGTGGCACCCGGCTCACGCTTCGACCGTGAGGCAGGCCGTGGGGAGGACCGATACTATCATCTCATTTTGCTGGCGGAGAACAATACCGGCTATGCGAATCTGATCAAGCTGGTCTCCCGTGGCTTTACGGAGGGCTATTATTACAAGCCCCGTATCGATCTGGAGGTGCTGGAGCAGTTTCATGAAGGACTCATCGGTGCCAGCGCCTGTCTGGCAGGAGAGGTCTCCCGGGCACTGGCGCACGACGATTATGCAGATGCAAAAACAGCCGCCCTGCGCTATGAGAAGATCCTGGGCAAAGGCAATTTCTTTTTGGAGCTGCAGGATCATGGCATTGCTGCGCAGCAAAAGGTCAATGCAGGACTGCTGCGCCTCTCCCGGGAGACCGGTATTGAGCTCATCGCCACCAATGACTGTCATTATACCTATGCGTCGGATGCCGAGGCCCATGATATATTGCTGTGCATCCAGACGGCAGCAAAGCTGTCGGATGAGAACCGGATGCGTTACGAAGGCGGACAGTATTATGTCAAGAGCGAGGCTGAGATGCGCCAGCTTTTTCCCTATGCCGCCCAGGCACTGGAAAATACGCAGAAGATCGCAGACCGCTGCCAGGTGGAGATCGAGTTTGGCCATACAAAGCTTCCTCTTTATGAGGTACCGGAGGGCTATACGTCCCTCTCTTATTTAAAAAAGCTCTGCTACGACGGACTGCACAGGCGCTATCCGGATACGTGGCAGCAGCTGGAGGATAAGCTCTCCTATGAGCTGTCCATTATCGAGCGCATGGGCTACGTAGACTATTTTCTGATTGTCTGGGATTATATCAATTTTGCCAGAACCCATGGCATTCCGGTGGGCCCCGGCCGTGGAAGTGCCGCAGGCTCCCTCGTGGCATACACTACCGGCATCACCAATATCGATCCCATCAAATACAATCTGATCTTTGAACGCTTTTTAAATCCGGAGCGTGTCTCCATGCCGGATATTGACGTGGACTTCTGCTATGTGCGCCGCCAGGAGGTCATCGATTACGTCATCGAAAAATATGGCAAGGACTGTGTGACCCAGATCATTACCTTCGGTACGCTGGCGGCCAGAGGTGTGATCCGGGATGTAGGCCGGGTCATGGATCTGCCTTATGCATTTGTCGATCATATTTCCAAGAGTATTCCCATGGAGCCGGGCATCACTATTGACAAGGCTCTTGACATGAACCGGGAGCTAAGGGAGACTTATGAAAGTGACGAGACGGTGCACAGGCTCATTGATATGTCCCGCAGGCTGGAGGGCCTGCCGCGGCATACGTCGGTGCATGCGGCAGGAGTGGTGATCAGCCGCCTTCCCATGGACGAATATGTGCCCTTATCCAGAGGCGCGGACGGTGTCATCACCACGCAGTTTACCATGACCACCATCGAAGAGCTGGGGCTGCTGAAGATGGACTTTTTAGGGCTTCGTACCCTGACGGTGATCTCAGATGCCTGCCGCCTGATCGAGAAATCCACCGGCAGACACATCGATGTGGACGAGATCGATTATGACGACAAGGCAGTCTATGAATCCTTATGCACCGGCAAATGCGAGGGTGTATTCCAGTTAGAAAGTGCGGGGATGAAGAGCTTTATGAAGGAGCTCAAGCCCCAGAGCTTAGAGGATGTGATCGCGGGTATTTCCCTCTATCGTCCGGGACCCATGGATTTTATCCCGGCTTATATCCGGGGCAAAAATAATCCTGAGGCCATTACCTATGACTGCCCCCAGCTGGAGCCCATTCTGGCCCCCACCTACGGCTGCATCGTCTATCAGGAGCAGGTCATGCAGATCGTGCGGGATCTGGCTGGCTATACGCTGGGACGAAGCGACCTGGTTCGCCGTGCCATGTCCAAGAAAAAGACCCATGTCATGGAGGAGGAGCGCAAAAACTTTGTCTATGGTAATGAGGAACAGGGAGTAGCCGGCTGTATCAAAAACGGCATCTCCGAGGAGATTGCCAATAAGATTTACGATGAGATGATCGATTTCGCCAAGTACGCCTTCAACAAATCCCATGCGGCGGCCTATGCGGTGGTGGCTTATCAGACGGCTTATCTGAAGCTTTATTATCCGGTAGAATTTATGGCTGCCCTCATGACGTCCGTCAAGGATAATTCGGCAAAGGTGGCGGAATATATTCAGACCTGCCGCAGCATGGGCATCTCCATTCTGCCGCCGGATATCAATGAAGGTGAGGGGGATTTTTCGGTCTCAAATGGCGCCATCCGCTATGGTATGAGTGCCATCAAAAGCATCGGTGCTTCCGTCATCGAGCGGATCGTTCTGGAGAGGCGAGCTCATGGGATATATCAGAATCTCTCGGATTTTATCACCAGAGTCGGCAGCAGTGAAGTAAACAAACGAGCCATGGAAAACCTGATCAAATCCGGAGCCTTTGACTGCCTGGAGGGCAACCGCAGACAGAAGATGATGACCTATCCCAGGATCATGGATCAGGCAGCCCAGGAGCGCAAGAGCTCGGTGGCGGGGCAGATCAGTCTGTTTGATCTGGCCAGTGAGGAGACAAAAAAAGAATACGAGATCTCCATGCCGCCGGTAGATGAATATACAAAGGGCGAGCTGCTGGCTTTTGAAAAGGAAGTGCTGGGCGTCTATGTCAGCGGGCATCCGCTGGAGGAATATGAGAGCTGCTGGCGCAAGACTATCACGGCAGTATCTGCGGATTTTCTCTACGATGATGAGAGCCACACGGCTAAGCTGCAGGACGGAGCCCATGTGACCATCGGAGGCATGATCACGGACAAGACCGTCAAATTTACAAAAACCAATCAGACCATGGCATTTTTAACCATTGAGGATCTGTACGGGACGGTGGAGGTTATTGTATTTCCCAGAGACTATGAGCGTTACCGGGATCTGTTTTTGAATGATGCAAAAGTATTTATCTATGGCAGGGTCAATGCAGAAGATGAAAAAAACGGCAAGCTGATCTGCGAGCAGGTCTGCAGCCTGGATGCGCGAAAGCGGGAGCTGTGGATTCAGTTCTCCACAAAAGAAGATTATGCAAATGCAAAAGACAAGCTGCAGCAGTGCCTCGCAGACTGCAGAGGCGATGATGAAGTAGTGATCTATATCTCCGGAATCAAGGCATTGAAGCGCCTGCCCAGGCAGTGGAACGTATCCATCGACGGCCTGAATTTGGAGACCCTCACCGGGGCGTTCGGTGAAAAAAATGTGAAAGTCGTTGAAAAGCCTATTGAAATAGGAAGGAAAAGAGATTAAAATAGACGCGATAGTGTTAGTAGCAGGTTTTGAATTTATAGGAGGTTTACAGATATTATGGCAAAGGAAATACAGACGATTGGTGTATTGACCAGTGGAGGAGATGCTCCCGGCATGAATGCGGCGATCCGTGCGGTAGTTCGTCGGGCGCTGTCAGCCGGCAAGCAGGTAAAGGGCATCCAGAGAGGATACGCCGGTCTTTTACAGGAAGAGATTATAGATATGAACAAGCGCAGCGTTTCTGATATTATTCAGCGCGGCGGTACGATTTTGCAGACAGCACGCTGTATGGAGTTTACCACTCCCGAGGGACAGGCAAAGGGCGCTGAGATCTGTCGCAAGCACGGCATTGACGGCGTGATCGTCATCGGCGGAGACGGTTCCTTCCGCGGAGCACAGAAGCTGGCAGCCAACGGCATCAATACCATCGGTGTTCCGGGTACCATCGATCTCGATATTTCCTGCACCGATTATACCATCGGATTTGATACGGCAGTTAATACGGCCATGGAAGCCATCGATAAGGTACGTGATACTTCTACTTCCCATGAGCGCTGCTCCATCATCGAGGTTATGGGTCGTGGAGCCGGCTATATCGCACTGTGGTGCGGCATTGCCAACGGCGCAGAGGACGTGCTGCTTCCGGAAAAATATGATTATGACGAGCAGAAGCTTGTAAACAATATTATCGAGAACCGCAAGATCGGCAAGAAGCACCACATCATTATCAATGCTGAGGGCATCGGACATTCCACCTCTATGGCACGCCGGATCGAGGCTGCTACAGGTGTGGAGACCAGAGCGACGATCTTAGGTCACATGCAGCGAGGCGGCAGCCCCACAGCCAGAGACCGTATGATGGGATCCCTCATGGGAGCCTATGCAGTAGACTGCCTGTGTCAGGGCAAGAGCAATCGTGTCGTAGCATTAAAGAAGAATCAGATGGTTGACTTTGACATTGACGAGGCGCTGGCAATGGAAAAATCTGTCAACGATTATGATTATGAGATCTGCAGAGTACTGGCAAAATAGAGGAAGCCATTATGATCACCAGTACATCGAATGCACAGATAAAGACGATTGTACAATTGAATAAAAAGGCAAAGGCGCGTAGGGAACTTCGCGCCTTTGTTGTTGAAGGAGCAAAAATGGTGGCCGAGACGCCGGGAGAACTGCTGCAGAGCGTCTATGTGGCTGAGCATTTTTTGAAGGATCCGGAAAATAAAGCCTTTTTTCAGGCGAATGATTTTGACTATGAGATCGTCAGTGATGCAGTTTTTTCCCATATGAGCGATACCAATACGCCCCAGGGGATTCTGGCGCTTGTACGGCAGCCCCACTATGAGCTGGAGCAGCTATTGGAAGGGCGGCCGGCCCGTCTGCTGATCTTAGAGGATATTCAGGATCCGGGCAATCTGGGCACCATGGTTCGCACTGCCGAGGGTGCCGGCTTTAGCGGCATTGTCATGACAAAAGGCACCGTGGATCTTTTTGCGCCAAAGACCGTGCGGGGCACTATGGGCAGTATTTACCGGATGCCTTATGTAGTGACGGAGGATCTGCCTCGTGTGCTGGAGCAGCTGCATGGAAAGGGGATTAAAACCTTTGCGGCTCATCTGCGGGGAGAGCATTTTTATGATGAGTTGGATCTGACAGGTGATCTGGCATTTTTGATTGGCAATGAAGGAAATGGACTGAAGGAAGAGACGGCCGCACTGGCGGATACCTATTTAAAGATTCCCATGGAGGGTCGTCTGGAGAGCCTGAATGCCGCCATGGCAGCCGGGATTCTCATGTATGAGACCTACAGACAGGGACGGATGGGAGATATATAGATGCGTATTTGGTTTAAGCAGATGAAAAACAATCACCTGCAGCGGGATTATATGTATGAGGATGTCTCACCGGATACGCGTACTCACAAGATTTTCCGCGGTCTGGAGGAGGTATGTCATGCCTTCGATTTAAGCAAGCCGATCTGGCTGGACGCTACCATCACGGATTTCAAGCGTTATGCAAAAGCAAGATTTACAAAGGATTGCTTTATCGATGACATTGATTTTGATTATTTGGAGATTCATGTAATTGAGGAGGACTGACGTATGCAGGCAGTAGAAGTATTTCAGGATAATGCCGAGAGCTGGGAGACGCTGATCTTTTTATATAATTCTGCACTCAAGGAGGTCGGCACAAAGCTGGAGATCCTGAATGATGAATTTATGCATATCCATAAATACAACCCCATCGAATATATCAAATCCCGGATCAAATCTCCCGAGAGTATTTGCAAAAAGCTGAAGCGCAGCGGGCTGGATACTACTCTGGAAAATATGGTCAGTCATCTGAATGATATTGCCGGGATTCGCATCGTTTGTTCTTTTACCTCGGATATTTACCAGATGGCGGAGATGATCGGCAGGCAAAACGACCTGACGGTGCTTTCCGTCAAGGATTATATCAAGCATCCCAAGGCGAGTGGCTACAAGAGCTACCATATGCTGGTATCCGTGCCTATTTTTTTGTCGGACCGGGTAGTTGACACAAAGGTAGAGATTCAGATTCGCACCATTGCCATGGATTTCTGGGCCAGCTTAGAGCACAAGATTTATTACAAATTCGAGGGCAATGCACCGGAATATATCAGCCGGGATTTAAGAGAATGTTCCGAGATCGTATCCATGCTGGATGAAAAGATGCTGCAGCTGAATCAGGCCATTACGGAGGCAAAAGTACAACAGGGAATCGATTAGAAAAAAAGAGTCGCTTGCGACTCTTTTTTTGCCCATCTTACAATAAAAACGAATCCATCTCTCCCTTGCGGGCACCTTTCGGCTTTAAGTCGCGGAAAATGCTACGGAAAGGTGCCTGGCGGTAACCAAAGCCCTGTTCAAAATAAGTATCGATGGCCTGGGAGATGATATCCGGATCGGTAATGCCTTCCTCGGCTGCCAGTGCAAGCAGCTGTTCATAAAGGGCTGTATCGAGAAACAGCGCTGTCTTTCCTTCCGGCGCAGCCGCAGAAACTTCCTTTTCAACGATTTTTTCCACAATCTTTTCTGCAGCGCCTGCGGCGTCTCCCTCAGTGGAAGCAATCGGCGACTCCTGATCCATAAAGGTAAAAAGATCCATCTGAAGAGCGGAGAGCATCTTCATTAAAATATCCATATCTGCCTTGTTGCTGTCGCGGTTGATCAGTGCATAGACAGTCTGTGCCGGGATGCCGGCCTCTTCTGAAAATCGTGTGACCGTCAGACCACGATCCTTTAGGATTTGTTTTAATCTGGAACCTAAATTCATGGAACAACCTCCTTTGTTTGATTGAAAAGTTGCAGCATTATTATTTATTTGTTAAAGTTGGCGCGCTTGCGCAGCGTCGGATCTAAGATACGCTTGCGGATGCGAATGCTCTCCGGCGTAATCTCCAGCAGCTCATCCGTATCGATAAACTCCAGTGCCTGCTCGAGAGATAGTACCTTGGGCGGCACCAGGGTCAGTGCCTCATCTGCGCTGGAGGAACGGGTATTGGTCAAGTGCTTTTTCTTGCAGACATTCAACTCGATATCCTCTGCCTTTGAACTCATGCCGATAACCATGCCGGCGTATACCTTTTCGCCCGGTCCGATAAACAGCGTGCCCCGGTCCTGAGCGGAGAACAAGCCGTAGGTGACGCTCTCACCGCTCTCAAAAGCAATCAGAGAGCCGGTCTTGCGATACTGGATGTCGCCGCAGTAGAGATCGTAGCCGTCAAAAATCGTATTTAAAATACCATTTCCCTTGGTGTCGGTCAGGAAGTCATTGCGATAGCCGATCAGTCCCCGGGAAGGAATGCGGAAGGTCAGTCTCGTATAGCCGCCGCTGATAGAACCCATATTTAAAAGAGAGCCTTTTCGCTGACTGAGCTTGTCGATGACAACACCGGTAAATTCATCGGGTACATCCACGTAGGCCATCTCCATAGGCTCGGTTTTTTTGCCGTTCTCATCGGTATGATAGAGCACCTCGGCCTTGCTGACTGCGAATTCGTAGCCCTCCCGGCGCATGTTCTCGATCAGTACGGACAGATGCAGCTCGCCACGGCCGGATACCTTGTAGGTATCGGCATCCTCAGTCTCCTCTACGCGCAGGGACACATCCGTATTGAGCTCCCGGAACAGCCGGTCACGCAGATGTCTGGAGGTGACAAATTTTCCTTCCTGGCCGGCCAAGGGTGAATCGTTCACCATAAAATTCATGGCCAGGGTAGGCTCGGAGATCTTCTGGAAGGGAATGGCCACCGGATTTTCCGGTGAGCAGATCGTATCACCGATATGGATATCTGAGATGCCGGAGATGGCAACGATGGAACCGATGGAGGCTTCCGTGACATCTACCTTATTTAATCCGTCAAATTCATAGAGCTTGCTGATACGAACCTTTTTCTGCTTGTCAGGCTCGTGATGGTTGACGACGACGGCATCCTGGTTCACGCGAAGCACCCCGTTGTCTACCTTGCCGACGCCGATCCGGCCCACATATTCGTTGTAATCGATGGTGCTGATGAGCACCTGGGTGTTTGCATCCGGATCTCCGGTAGGAGCCGGAATATAATCGATGATGGTCTCAAATAAAGGCGTCATATCCTTGGGCTCATCGTCAAGATTGCGCAGGGCGTAGCCGGCTCTGGCGGAAGCGAATACAAAGGGGCAGTCTAGCTGCTCTTCGGAAGCGTCCAGATCCATAAACAGCTCCAGCACTTCGTCAATGACCTCCTTGGGACGGGCCTCCGGACGGTCAATCTTGTTGATGCAGACGATAACCGGAAGATCCAGATCCAGTGCCTTCATAAGCACGAACTTGGTCTGGGGCATAGCGCCTTCAAATGCATCTACGACTAAAACCACGCCGTTGACCATCTTCAGGACACGCTCCACCTCGCCGCCGAAATCGGCATGGCCGGGGGTGTCGATAATATTGATTTTTACATCCTTATAAAAAACAGCTGTATTTTTTGATAAAATTGTGATTCCGCGCTCCCGCTCGATATCGCCGGAGTCCATGACCCGCTCCTGTACCTCCTGATTGGCACGGAATACGCCGGACTGCTTCAGCAGCTCGTCCACTAGGGTGGTCTTGCCGTGATCTACGTGAGCGATGATCGCGATGTTACGAATGTCTTCTCTGGTAGTACGCATGTTGCTTTTCCTTCTTTCTATAAACCTCTGTTTGTCCGTTCCCTATCATACCATAATTTTTCTGTTATGCAAGTGCATATGAACAATTTTTGACAATTTTGGGAAAATGTGCTATTCTTTGTTCGATTTGTGGGCTGCGTTCTGTTAAGGATGCGCAAGAACAAGGAGGCAGACAATATGGCTACAGGTATTGTGCGTGTATTTTACGGCGAAGGACATGGCAAATCCACAGCGGCGATGGGACGTGCGCTGCAGGCCGCCAGTGAAGGAAAGAGTGTGTTTATCATTCATTATCTGAAGGGCAGGATGCAGGAGGAAGCAAATTTTATGAAAAAGCTGGAGCCGGAGATCAAGGTGTTCCAGTTTGAAAAGACAGATGTATGCTATGAGGATTTGTCCTCAGAGGAAAAAAAGGAAGCAGCCATCAATATTAAAAATGGCGTGAATTTTGCGCGAAAGGTGCTGCTTACCGGGGAATGTGATCTGCTCATTTTAGATGAGGTATTAGGTCTTGTGGATGCCGGCCTGCTGGCAAATGATGAGCTGGAGAGTCTGATACGGGCCCGCTCCGGCAGTATGGATCTGATTTTGACCGGACGCAACATGGACGCGGCGATCCGTGACGACGTAGACGAGATCTACAAGATAAAATCCGAAAAATAGAGATGATCATGCTTTACATTTGGCAGAAAGTCGCATATAGTAAAAAGAGATATTTTCTGCTGCGGACGGCAGTATACAGATAGACTGGTAGGAGGAAGAAAATGGCTATTTTTAAAGGATCCGGTGTAGCGATTATCACACCGATGAAGGAAAATCTCGAGGTTAATTATGACAAGCTGGATGAGATGATTCAGTTTCAGATCGACAATGGGACGGACTGTATCGTCATTACAGGAACCACGGGCGAGAGCTCTACCCTGTCCATGGAGGAGCATGCGGATGTGATCCGGGCGGCTGTACAGATGACGAAGCACCGGATTCCGGTGGTGGCAGGTACCGGCTCCAACTGCACAAAGACAGCGATTGAGCTGACCAATGATGCTTATGAGGCTGGCTGCGAGGGCGCCCTGGTTGTCACACCTTACTACAACAAGGCGACCCAGGCAGGTCTGATCGCCCATTACGGACAGATCGCCGAGTCCACCAAGCTGCCCATTATCATGTACAACGTACCCAGCCGTACCGGCTGCAATATTCTGCCCCAGACAGCAGCGACGCTGGTGAAGACCTATGACAATATCGTAGGCATCAAGGAAGCTACCGGAAACGTTGCACAGGCAGTCACTACGATGGATTTATGCGACGGCAAGCTGGATATGTATTCCGGTGAGGACGGACTGGTAGTACCTCTCATGTCCATCGGCGGCATTGGTGTCATTTCCGTTTGGGCCAACGTGGCTCCCCAGGATGTACATGATATGTGTATGTATGCATTGGATGGTGATTTTGAGTCTGCTGCTGCACTGCAGCTGAAAGGCCGTGCCCTGGTGGATGCCCTCTTTTCCGAGGTCAATCCGATTCCGGTAAAGCGTGCCCTCAATGCTATGGGCTTTGAGGTTGGCTCCCTGCGTGCTCCGCTGACAGAGATGAGCACGGAAAATGCCGCAAAAATGATTCAGGTGATGAAAGAGTATGGCCTTCCGGTCGTAGAATAGGGGATAGATATGACAAATATTTTGATGCACGGCTGCAACGGCCGAATGGGTCAGATGATCGCAGGTTTGTGCGAGAATGATCCTGATGTTCAGATCGTGGCAGGCGTAGACACTTATTTAGGAAAGGAAAATGCTTTTCCGGTTTTCGAGACTATCGACCAGTGCCAGATTCCTGTAGATGTGGTGATTGATTTTTCCAATGCCGCAGCTGCTGACGGACTGTTAGACTGGTGTGAGAAGCATGAGACTCCGGTGGTGCTTTGCTCCACAGGTCTTTCAGATGCCCAGCTTGCCCATGTGCAGACCGCATCAGAAAAGGTGGCAGTGCTGAAGTCTGCCAATATGTCACTGGGAATCAATACATTGATTGATCTGCTGCAGCGGGCAGTGAAGGTATTTGCGCCGGCGGGCTTTGATGTGGAGATCGTAGAAAAGCATCACAATCAGAAGCTGGATGCTCCCAGCGGAACGGCGCTGGCTTTGGCGGATGCCATGAATGAGGCCATGGACGGAGCTTATGAATACGTTTATGATCGCAGCGGCCGCAGGCAAAAAAGAGATGCCAAGGAGATGGGTATCTCCGCTGTGCGGGGAGGCACCATCGTGGGAGAGCATGAGGTGCTGTTTGCAGGCACAGACGAAGTGATCGAATTGAAGCATACCGCTTATTCACGCGCTGTATTTGGAAAGGGCGCGATTGAGGCTGCCAAATTTTTGAGCGGAAAACCCGCCGGACTGTATTCGATGCAGGATGTGATAGCAGAAGCTTAGGCTTCTGCTTTTTACAACTAAAAATAGAAAATTCAGGAGAACACTACTATGGGCGAAATGGAGCTTAGATACTTAAAAAGTCTCGCAAAACAATACCCGACGATTGCAGCGGCTGCCACGGAGATCATCAATCTCCGGGCGATCCTCAGCCTGCCAAAAGGAACGGAGCATTTTATCACGGATGTGCATGGCGAATACGACCAGTTTCAGCATATCATGCGCAACGGTTCCGGTGCCATCAAGCGAAAGATCGAGCAGGAATTCGGCACCACCTTTGGAAACGCCGAGAAGCGCAACCTGGCGGCACTGATTTATTATCCCCAGCTGAAGCTGGAGGAGGTCATGCGCCACGAGGAGAATATGAACGACTGGTATCGTGTGACCATGTACCGACTCATCATTGTCTGCAAAAACGCATCCTCCAAATATACCCGCTCCAAGGTGCGAAAGGCTCTGCCCAAGGATTTTTCCTATGTGATCGAGGAGCTTTTAACCGGCAGACCGGACCAGTCGGACCAGGAGGATTATTACAACGAGATCATCAATTCTGTCATCGAGACGGGCCGGGCACCGGAGCTGATCATCGCCCTGTGCAATCTGATCCGCCGTCTGGTGGTGGATCATCTTCATGTGGTAGGAGATATTTTTGACCGTGGACCCTATCCCCATCTGATCATGGATACCCTGATGGAGCATCATTCCGTGGATATCCAGTGGGGCAATCACGATGTGCTGTGGATGGGGGCAGCGGCAGGCAATCAGGCCTGCATCGCAAATGTGCTGCGTATCTCCGCAAAATATGGCAATCTGGATATATTAGAGGACGGCTACGGCATCAATCTGGTACCCCTGGCTCGTTTTGCCATGATGACTTACGCGGATGACCCCTGTGAGTATTTCAAGGTAGAATATGACAAGGATCAGTACAATGCCAAGGACGCACAGCTGGATGAAAAGATGCACAAGGCCATCGCCGTCATTCAGTTCAAGCTGGAGGGTGCATTGATCGAGGCTCATCCGGAGTTTGATATGGAAGAGCGGCGTCTGTTACACCGGATGAATTTAGAGGAGGGCACGGTAGAGATCGAGGGCAATGTCTATCCTCTGCGGGATACCTATTTTCCCACTCTTGACCCGGCTCACCCTTATGAACTTTCTGCAGAGGAGCAGGAGGTCATCGACCGTTTGACCATGGCCTTTTCCAATTGCGACAGACTGCAGCGCCATGTGCGCTTCCTTTTGAACAAGGGAAGCCTGTACAAGGTCTACAACGGCAATCTGCTCTATCACGGCTGTGTGCCCCTGAATGAGGACGGAAGCTTCAAGAGCGTGTCCCTCTTTGGACACAGCTACGCAGGCCGCCAGCTCTACGATGTGCTGGAGCATTATGTCAGACTGGGCTATTATTCCATCGATCCGGTGGAGAAAAAGCAGGGCGAGGATATTTTCTGGTTTATCTGGGAAAATAAAAATTCCCCTGTGTTCGGCAAGGAGAAAATGGCCACCTTTGAACGCTATTTTGTTTCTGATAAAGAGACCCACGTAGAAAAGAAAAATCCTTATTACAGACTGTTGGAAAATGAAGAGGTGGTAGAGCAGATTTTGCGTGAATTCGGGCTGGATGGCAAGGATGCCCATATCATCAACGGACATATTCCCGTGGAGACCACCATCGGCGAGTCGCCCATCAAATGCGGCGGCAAGCTGCTCATCATCGACGGCGGTTTTTCAAGAGCCTATCGTTCCAAAACGGGCATCGCCGGCTATACATTGATTTTTGATTCACATGGATTGTTTTTGGCTGCACATGAGCCTTTTGAGTCAGTAGAGAGTGCTGTTACCAACGGTACGGATATCCATTCCCACAATGCCATCGTCTCCGAAACCGGAAGACGTCTCACTGTGGCGGATACCGACCGAGGTGTACAGATCAAAGAAGAAATCCGGTCTCTGGAAGCACTGCTTCGTGCTTACCGGACCGGACTTCTGGTGGAGTCGCTGTAGGCATATGCCTACAGCAGACGAACTCCTGCTTCCTTTGCGGCAGCGATGGTATCGTCTCTCCAGATGGAGCTTTGTACTTCTCCGATATGTGCCTTGCGCAGGAAGAACATGCAGATACGTGACTGGCCGATGCCGCCGCCGATGGTATAGGGCAGCTTCCGGTCGATGATGGCTTTCTGGAAGGGCAGGTTCGCACGCTCGGGGCAGCCTGCCTTTTGCAGCTGCTCGACCAGGGACTGCTCATCCACACGGATACCCATGGAGGACAGCTCCAATGCGATATCCAGCACCGGATAGTAAACGAGAATATCGCCGTTTAATGCCCAGTCATCATAGTCGGGGGCACGTCCGTCATGAGGCTCACCATCGCTTAGCTTGTCACCGATCTGCATGATGCAGACGGCACCGCATTCCTTGGTGATCTCGTATTCACGCTCCTTGGCAGTCAGGCCAGGATATTTCTCCAGCAGCTTTTGGGATGTGATAAAGGTGATATCCCGGGGCAGCAGCTCACCGATATAATCATATTCGATGGACATGTATTTTTCGGTCTGCTGCAGTGTCTTATAGACGGCGCTGACGGTGCTCTTAAAGGTATCCACGGTGCGCATGTCCTTCGTGATGATCTTTTCCCAATCCCACTGATCCACAAAGATGGAATGAATATTGTCGGTGTCCTCATCCCGTCGGATGGCGTTCATGTCCGTATACAGACCCTCGCCTACAGCGAAGCCGTATTTGTCCAGGGCAAAGCGCTTCCATTTTGCCAGGGAGTGAACTACCTCTGCCGGCTTGTCGCCCTGCTCTTTGATGCCAAAGGATACGGGACGCTCCACGCCGTTTAAGTTGTCATTTAAGCCGGATTCAGGCAGGACAAACAGCGGTGCGGATACCCGGGCCAGATTTAGATTCTGTGCCAGATGTTTCTGGAAAAAATCCTTGACGGTCTTGATCGCGATCTGTGTATCATGGAGATTCAGAGCGGATTCATAGCCTTCAGGAAAAATTGATTGTTCCATTGTATGCTCCTCCATATAAAATAGAATAGAGATAGTATAGCAATTTTTTGAAGAAAAGTAAAATAAAACGAGGAATTCTTA
>CAVITM010000012.1:0-1401 GCA_963645455.1 Moraxellaceae bacterium
GATGCTCTGGACTACGCAGACGGATGCACGGACTGCCTGGCCACACCGATGATGGCAGCAGTCGGGCGACTCAAAGCGGAGCGCATGGCAGAAAAAACCTCTACGGTATCTCCGATCGGAGTGATCCTCATCATGACGCTGGGGATGTGCACAGACGAAGACGTCCAGAAGGGAATCATGAAAAAAGGCAAACGCGCCGCGAAACTATTGGACGAGATGCGGACGGTAGCAAAGAGTCATGCGAACGGAAACGTGGGTATATGCTGCGGCACTGACAAACAGCTGAAAGATATAATCCGGGCATATTATACGCTGCCGGAGCAGAGCTATCGGAAAAAATTGAGGGATCTGTACGAGGTGGAAGATGAATAAAAAAGAGTTAGAGCGGCTCAGGGAGCTGACGGCCACTACAGACATGTTAAAGGCACTGCGGAACGATTTGCCAGTGAGACGCAAGATCCGAGTGAGCTATGACGATGAGCGGACGGTTTACACGCACAAATACTGGCGCTTTTACCGGGCGGCAGTCGACGGAGAGGTATTAAAGGTCGGCATCTGGCAGAGACAGACCCTTCGGGCGGTAGGTCAGCGGCCGGATTATACGATTTACATAAGCGCCGGAGAATGGCTGACAAAAGGGCCCAACGGGTGGACAAGGGCAAAGATATTCAATCTGGATTATTGTCATGAAATGGCGCAGGATTTTGGCATGTGCCATTGGAATGATGCAAAATCCCTAAAGGCAGCAGTCGACTTCCTGGGAATCAATGGCGCGACCGTCAAAGAAGTTGTTCGGAAATTCCAGACATCTAAGGAGACGGTGCATTTTCACAAAAACGAGCTGGAGCAGATCGACGAATTTATGGAAAAGGTGCCGGATCCGCCAAAAGGCTTTAACAACAGCTGGATCCTGCAGACGGCATTTGCGGATTTAACGAGCATCATGTATCTGTACGACCCAAAGAAAAAAGCCACAGAGGGATTCTGCACCAGATGCCAGACAGTAGTGCCGATCAAGGACCCGAAGCACCTGAAAGATACAAAGTGCCCACACTGCAAAGCAAAGGCAAAATTCCGAGCCTGGAACAAACAGAAAGAAATCTACGGCAAAAAGTGGGTCGGAGTAATCCAAAAGACGAAAGGCGGCGATATGCATGACGCATATTGCGTGAGCCAGTACGAGATCGAGGTCAAATATAGGCAAGAAAACAACTACAAGCCGGAGATCTGGCGGGGAACTGCCGAACGGTATCGAATGACGGATTTTTTCGCATGGCACGAGTCCTTTTCTTATGAGCCATACAAATACACGGGCATCACGAGATGGTGCCATGCCAAGCCGAGGGGAATGGGATACAGCTATCGCAACCCGAATACATGGTGCGTCCTTTACGACGGCAA
>CAVITM010000012.1:2101-4992 GCA_963645455.1 Moraxellaceae bacterium
AAGCGATACAAAATCGTCTGGCCAAAAAGCAAATCGGACTTTACAAAAGAGGGGCAGATGCAGCACAACTGCGTTGGAGGATACTTTGACAAGTGCGTCAGTCAAAAGACGGTAGTATTTTTCGTCCGGAGAGCCGAGGAAATAGACAAACCGTTTGCGACGGTGGAATTTAAAGATGGCAAGCTGATCCAGTGCCGAATGGCGTACAACAAGGACGCGCCGGAGGATGTGATGAAGTACATGCACAGGATCGAGGAGCACTATAAACAGGCAAAAGAAAAAATGGAGGCATAATGATCGATCCGGAGGAAACAAAAAGGGACAAAGCCAGACAGCTCCGATACAAAAAGCCGATCGCAAAAAATTTAAACCTTGACGCCATCCAGAGGGATCTGTGGGACATACAAGCGGAATGCGAAGATGTGCGATGGTACACAGACGCAGAGGACGGAGATGACAGCCTAATAAACGCATTGCTGGGAGATGAGGATGAAGCCTACGAATTCAAGATGGCATTTGCGGACCTTTGCGGGGAATGCGAAAGGATGCTAGATGACCTGAATGAGGAATGGGTGCCGGATTGTTTCGACATATTCTTTGCGGCAATGGGGACAGACGACATCCTGGGATGGGATGCTTACGAGGGAGACTATTTCGGGTTGTCATCTTACGAGGAGGAGATAGCGGCCAGCGAGGCAAAAAAGAAGCTAAAGGCCATGACAAAGGACAACCTGATCGACGCGGCAAAGCAATGCCTGAAAATCTACCAGGCATACATAGGATTGAGAAACCGATACGACAGCCTAAAGGCCGCCATGGACATCCTGAGAGACCAAAATACGGGATGCCTGCAAGCCGTGAAAGAAATCGAGAGATTGTACGAGGAGGCTCAAGAGCAGCAAGGAAACTGGGCGAAATATTCCAAAGCCTGGAAAGAATTTGAACAATATACCGATGCACTGCCGCAAGAGGCGTGGATTGCATAAAACCAAAGGAGGAGACATGGCAGAGGAGATACAAACCTATTTCGACAAGGACGGGGCCGCAAAAAAATATGACGACACCTACGATGTGATCGTACGCTGCAAAACGCAGAAAGAACACGACGAAGTGGTCAAGCGACTAATAGATTCCAACTGGTACGCGCCAGAGCAACGGATGCCGGAAGAACACAGCAAAGAGGGATTTACGCACAAAGAATCAGAACGGCTCCTATTGACAATCGAGGAAGAGAAAGGGAACAGGGAGATAATCGAAGGCTACACAGTCGAGGGGAAATTTTGCGAGGGCTGGCCAACGCGCAGGGCGAGAGAGCCGGTGCTGGCATGGAGAATTTTACCAGAGCCATACAGGGGAGAATGAGAATGATAACAAGAGACATCTTAGACGCATTAGCGCCAAGCGATCACGTGATAATCAGACGAGGAGACGATCAGCTCTACAACGGTTACGTCGCAAGTACAATCCACGAAGATGCGACAAAGGATCTGGTGACAGCCAGAGTCAAAAAGCTGACCTTTTATCCAGAGATCCGGCACAGATTGTACAAGGAAAAAGGGCTGATGGCACCAATGAGCCCGGAGGACACTCCGGCATATAACTTCAAAGACCTGTGCCTGAGACTCTATTACATCATCGATGTTTAAACGAGGCTCAAACAAGTTTTAAACAAGATTTAAAGGGGGTTAAGGGAATGATAAGGAATGTGGCATATAAAGAGTGTATTTGCGACGGATGCGGCGATGCGGAATGCATCAGCATTGATTCGTACATCCCACAAAACTGGGGGAGGATAAGAATAGGCGAACGAGACGGCGATTTATGCGGCACATGCTTCACAAAGGTGTGCGACTACCTCGAGTCGCTGAACGAGGGGGGCGAGAAAAAATGAACGAGATCATTTATACAAAAACCTACGCTCAATACAAGAGCGAACTGGACGCAGAACTGACCAAAACTGCTGAAGGATTCGTCCGGATTGGCTACCTGTTAAAGGTGGCCAGAGACACGGACATCCTGCAGGAGTCTGGCTATGCGAGCGTAGCAGAATTTGCCAAAGCCGAATATGGTCTGGACAAAACGCAAGTGAGCCGTTTTATCCATATCAACGACAAATTTTCCGAGGGCGGATACGCAGACCATCTCCTGCCGGAGTTCCAAGGATACGGATACGCAAAATTGACATTGATGATGTCTTTGCCGGACGAGATCAACGAGAACCTGAGCCCGTCCTACACAAAAGCAGAGATCCAGACGATTAAAGACGAAGTCGACGAGGAGAAGAAGGTCTCAGATGTGGAGCGGTGGCTGGAAGGCGAAGCAGACGCTCCGCTCCTGGCGCAGGTCACAAAGGAAATCGCTAAGGAATGGCCGAGACTCCACAAAAAGATCACGGAGCTGTGCAAAGACGAGATATTGCCATCCGAGGAAATCCTTGCGGAGCTGATCGCGCCGCAGGGAGAGATCACATACAGCGTGCGAGTCCAGGGAAAAGGACGCGTCATGCTGATGATATCCGAAGACGCGAGAAAGCTTGTAACGGCAAGAACCGGAGAAGTCGAGGAAGTAAGCTGGCGCGAGATCAGGCAGCAGTGGATTGATCTCGTAGAAAACGCGCCATACGAAGAAAAAGCGGAAGTTGCACCGGTGCAACAGAAAGAATCCCGGGTCATGGTACCAGAACAAATCCCGATCCACGAAGTCGAGGAGAGCATTCCGATACCGCAACCGATCGAGCCAGAGGAAGAAGAGCCAAAAGAAGAGCCGCAAGAGACCGAGGAAGATCTGCCGGGGCAGCAGTCCATTGAAAATGACTATGCCGAAATCGCGCAAAGCCGCATAACTCCCGAAGCGGACGCGGATCCAGAGATAGAAAAAGTCGAGGCGGAAAT
>CAVITM010000012.1:5532-17632 GCA_963645455.1 Moraxellaceae bacterium
TAGTCTACGACAAAAGGAAAGGTTGAGACACCTGCCGGAGGGCAAAAGAAGCGAACACACAAGAGCCTCCGAAACATAGTTCACAAGCATGTAAGGCATAGCTCACACAATGGCGGTCTGCACGGCCGCCAGAAAGGAGAACCATTGAAAAAGATCACATATTTCTGCGACAAGTGCCTGGGAAAAGTGGAAGGCACAAGGCATAAGCTCACGGCAAAGGATGCCACAGGAAGGGGCACAAAGTACGGCGTGCTGCTGGAAGAGTTGGATTTGTGCGAAGACTGCATGGCAAAATTGACGCTTGACATTTTGGAAGCCATGAAGACAGATGAACCGGCAGAAAAGGATACAGAGGCAAAGAAAATGGACGAAGAGCAAAAAGAAGTTGACGAAGAACCGGAAAAAATTGACGAAGAGCCAAAAGAAGAGACGAAAGAAGAACTGGAAGAGGACAAAACCGTCTCATGCAGTAAGGCCATCAAAAGCTGCAGATATGCAGACAAGGTGGACGGGAGACTGCATTGCGGATATATCAACATCGTAGGCCACAGCAGAGGATGCGACCCTGAGCAGTGCGATAAATACGAGAAAGTCGTTAGAAAAAGAGGGCCGAAGAAAAAGGCGGTGAGCGGTGAAAACGTGGGCGCAGAAATGGCATGACGCAAATCCATGTGACAAGTGCCAGGACCGAGAGCCTGGGTGCCACAGCAGGTGCGATAAGTACCAAAGCTGGAGAGCCACAAGGCAGCAGGAGCTGGACAAGATAAAGGATGCCAGGCGGCTCGACCGGATCAAGGAAGACCAGAGGCACGATGGCATGTGGAAAGCGGAAAAGGCAAGGCGAAAGAAACGCTAAAGGGGTAGGGAGTTTTGGCAGATGAAAAGGTCAAGGCGAAGCTGAGCCAGTATCGAAGGCAAAAAAACATGGCCGAGCAGCTGGATCGGCAGATCACAGAATTGCAAAAACGCCTGGAGGAGAACGGAACAAAGCAGATCAGAGGCAGACCGAGAAAATGGGAGCCTGCGGACGAACTGCAGAGGAGGATAAAAGAGACCGAGGAAAGACGAGACCGCTTCGAACGACGGGCGCGAAAGGCCAGACCGATCGTGCAGGCCTACATAGACACGGTGGCGTCAATCCGGCACAATCAACTATTAACGGGAATATACATCGACAGAATGTCGGTGGAAGAAATTGCAGAAAGGCAGGGGTACTCGACCAGACAAATGTGGCGCATCTACAAAGAAGCTCACAGGATGGTCGAGTTGGATGCGTGTCAGAAAGATGTCAGTAGATTTTGAAAAAATCCGATGATACGATGGTATTAGCAGGAGTGGAAAAATCGGAGGGCAAGGATGCTGAAATCATGTCAGTATTGCGGAAGGATCCATAATACAAAAAATGCCTGCGCAGAAAAAAGGCAGGCTGATGCTGCGAGGTGGAGTCGGCGGGAAAATTCAAAGGCAGCAGGATTTCGGAAGACATCTGCATGGACGGAGCTGTCAAAAAGCATAAGGGCAAGAGACAACTATATGTGCCAATGCTGCAAGGCAAATCTACCAGGCACGATCCGAGCGTACAACACGCAAGATCTGTCAGTGCACCATATCGTACCGATCGAGGAGGATTATGACCTGCGCATGGAGCGGTCGAACTTGCTCACGGTATGCGGAGTGCACCACGAGATGTGCGAGGCGGGACTCATCGACCGCGAGACGCAGCGCGCGCTGGCGCTTGGAGCCATGGAAGCGGCATCCGAACAGGTGTTTGCACCTCTGGTCTGGTAGTACCCCCCGGGGCGAACGTGCGTTCGTCTGGGGGTCTGTGAGACCGACGCCCCACCTTTCTGTAAAAAAAATTCCCAAAATGAGAACGACTCAGAGGGAGGGATCATATGGCAAGACCGTCAAAACCGTATGCGGTATTGACCAACGAAAAGAAGAGCCACCGGACAAAAAAGGAGCTGATGCAGCGCCGAGACGGCGAAGAAAAGCTTCTTTCCGGCGTCAAGATCAAAGAAGCGCCAGAGGTCCGGGAAAATGAATACGCGCACAAAGAATATCGAAGAGTACGCAAGCTGCTGACAGCCATCGGCAAGGAGGACGAGCTCTACGGAGCGACCATCAACCGATATTGCATGCTGACAGCGGAAATCATAGAGCACGAAGAGGAGCGAAACTACTACCTGGAGATGCTTAAGGAAATGAGAGAGGATCTCCACGAGGCAAAGAGCAAGCTGGACAATCCGGCGGACTATCTGAACCTGTTCACGGCAGCAGCCGCATCCATGGCAAAGATCACGGCCAGCATCAATACGCTGGACAAAACCATCCAGCAAAAGCGCAAGATGTTATTCGACATCGAAAAAGAGTCGGTTATGACCATTTCTGCGGCGCTCCGGACGGTGCCAAAAAAAGAAGAAAAAGCCACAAATCCTCTGCTTGAGGCGCTAGGCAGTGGATGATATCAGAGAGAGCCGCGCCTATCGCTATTGCGAGTGGGCGCTTAAAGAAGACAACGACATGGTGCCGCACTACGTCAAGCTGCAGTGCCAGTCTTGGGAAAAGATTGCAGACGGCGAGGATCCGCAAGCCTATGTCAGCGGCCAGACCTATGACAAGGTGCACAAATTATTGCATCTGATGGTCCATCCGGATCTACACGCTCCACTGGATGAGACGCTGGAAGATTACGCAGCATTTTTCATCACTGCGGTGTTCTGCACAAAGATGATCGACCCGGATGATGGCGTAGAAGTCAGATTTTACGAGACGGCACTCCTAAAGATTGCCAGAAAAAACTTTAAGACATTCAACGCGGCGGTGATTTTCATTCTGTTGATGCTGACGGAGCCGAGATTTTCAAGATTTTTCTCCGTAGCGCCAGATCTCAAGCTCTCCAAGGAGCTGCAGGTGGCCATACAAAAGATTATAAAGTCGAGCCCACTGCTCAATGATGAGCTAAATCCAGCATTTAAAACCCTACGAAGCGAGGTGCGGTGCCTGCTGACAGACAGCGAATACACTCCGCTAGCATATTCCGAGGACAAGATGGACGGAAAGCTCCCGACAGCCTTCCTGGCGGACGAGGCCGGAGCAATGGACTCCTATCCGGTAGAGGCGATGCGATCCGGCCAGATTACACTGCTCAACGCACTGGGAATCGTACTCAGCACAGAGTATCCCAACGACAACAACGTCATGATCGACGAGGTCGACAAGGGCAAAAAGGTTTTAGACGGCCTAAGAGAGGACCGGAGGATGTTCTCTCTCATCTACGTGCCGGATGATTATCTCTGGCAAGGCGATGAGTGGCAGCACAACGACCTGTGCATCTATCAGAGCAATCCGGTAGCATGCACAAACAAGCGCATATTCCGCAAAATTGCGGACAAGCGCACGGATGCCATTGATTACGAGAATAAACGAGAAAATTATCTGTGCAAACATAACAATATCAAATACAAAGGCCTGGGAGTCGAGGGATACATCGAGATCACCAAGGTGCGCAAGGGATCCCGCAAGAGGGATGATGCGTGGTGGCGCGGTCGCAAGGTGTGGCTGGGCTTAGACCTGTCCATGTCAGAAGATAACGTCTGCGTCGATATGAAAACCTACGAGGGCACGACAAAGGATGAAGCGATCCTATATACGCGGACGATGGGATTTATTCCGGCCGGGAGGATTGCCAGGAAGAGCAAAAAAGAGGGTGTTGATTACAATGCGCTCATCCGAAATGGGTGCTGCATCGCCTGCGGCGATGAGGTCATAGATTACACAAGGGTCGAGGAATATGTTTTGACGCTTGAGGAGCAGCTGGGCGTGGAAATCCAGCAAATTGGATACGATAAATGGAATGCTATGTCGAGCGTACAGAAATTTGAAAAAGAGGGCTACGAGTGTGTGGAGATTAAACAGCATTCAAGCGTGCTCCACAGCCCGACAAAATGGCTCAAGGAATGCATCCTGTCCGGAAGATACTTCTATGACGCGAACCTGATGCTGGAGATTAACTTCCAAAATGCCAGATGCACCGAGGATACCAACAAAAATAAATATGTCAACAAAAAGAAATCCGCCGAAAAGGTTGATCAGGTCGTTGGCAATATCAACTCCACGTACCTGATCGAGCAGGAGCTCTTGTATGGCCAGGCGGAGGCATTTGTACAGCTCTTTTAGGAGGAGACATGGGATTATTATTCAATCGCAGAAAAAAACCACAGATACGAGAGGACACCATCACGCCAGACATGTCAGACCCGCTCCTGCGGGCACTGATCGGCGGAGACAGCGTTGACCGCAACACAGCCATGAACATCCCGGCGGTGGCAGCATGCGTCAACATGATCGCAGACACGGTGTCATCGCTGAAAGTAAAGCTGTACAGACGCACGGACGACCGCGTCGAAGAGGTGACGGGAGACAGACGAACCTATCTGCTCAACGAGGACACCGGAGACACGCTGGACGCAGTACAGTTCAAAAAGGCAATGGTCACGGACATGTACATGGGTCGCGGTGGTTATGCATTTGTCAACAAGCAGAGGGGCGAGGTCAAATCCATCCATTATGTCGAGGCTGAGCGGGTGGGGTTCCTCCGGAACACCGACCCGATATTTAAAGACTACCAGATCGAGGTGGACGGAAGGTCATACGAGCCATGGCAGTTTATCACGCTCTTGCGCAACACAAGGACGGGAGCCTATGGCAAATCCATTATCGATGAGTGCCGGGAGCTCTTAGATGTCATCTACAGCACGCAGCAATATGAGAAAAGCCTGGTCAAAAAAGGCGGAAATAAAAAAGGCTTTTTAAAGGCAAAGAACAAGCTGACCGATGATGCCATGAGCAAATTAAAGACGGCATTCCGCAGGCTGTATGCCAACAACTCAGAGAGTGTGCTCATCCTCAACGATGGCCTGGAGTTCCAGGAGTCAGCGAATACATCGGTCGAGATGCAGATGAATGAGAACAAGACGACGAATAACGATGACGTCTGCAAGATCTTTCTGGTGCCGCCGTCCATGGTCAACGGAAGAGCGACCGAAGAAGACAAAAAGCAATACTACCAGAACTGCATTTTGCCGATTTTGGAGAGATTTGCGGCAGCCATCAACCGGGCGATGCTCCGAGAAGATGAAAAGGGCACTCTATTTTTTGCATTTGATGACACGGATCTGACCAAAGGCGACATCCAGAAACGCTTTGGAGCGTATAAGGTGGCGCTTGAGTCGGGCTTTATGCAGCTGGACGAGGTCCGCAAGCAGGAGCGCCTGCCGGAGTTTGGGCTTGATTTTATCAAATTGGGCTTGCAGGATGTGCTGTACTACCCGAAAGAGAACAAGGTTTACACGCCGAACACAAATAAAATGTCATCACCGGTGGAAGAAGGCGGAGTTGCACCGGTGCAACAGGAGGGAGGAACAAATGAAAATTGAAATCAGAGCAGATTGCGTGATGGTGGACGGATACGTCAACGCAGTCGAGCGTGATTCCAAGGTACTGCAGGACAAGCAAGGCAGATTTGTGGAAAAGATCAAGGCCGGAGCATTCGGCAGGGCGCTGGAGCGCGCATGGCAGACAGAGTATGACGTAAAGGTCCTGCTCAATCACAACTACAAAAAGAAGCTGACGTCAGAAAGGTCGGGAGCGTATCTGAGAGAGGACAACATAGGCCTCAGATGCACATGCGAGATCCGGGACGAAGAGGTCATGAAAAAGGCAAGAGAGGGCAAGCTTGTGGGCTGGTCGTTTGGATTTTTGCCGCTCAAGACCAAAAGGGAGATCCTGGATGGCGTAGAGCATCGGGAGATCCTGGAGCTAGACCTCAAAGAGGTGTCTATCTTAGACGATACAAAGACACCGGCCTATAATGGCACATCTATCGAGACGAGGGACGATGACCTCATCGAGATCCGGGACACCGAAGGTGTGGAGATCGTAGATCTGACGCAAAAAAAAGAAACAAATTACAAATACCATAATAAAATTAGGGCACTCAGAGCAGGCGCAGAGCCGCTCTTTTAAAGACAAGGAGGAAAAGTCATGAATTTAAAAAAACTAATGGAACAGAGAGAAGCCATCCAGAAAGAAATGCAGGACATGGTAGACGCAGCAGACGCAGAGGAGCGCGCACTGAACACCGCAGAGGCTGAGGAGTTTGACAAAAAGGTCCAGAAGCTGGCAGATATCGACGCATCAATCCGCGCACTGCAGACCATGAGGAACCTGGAGACCGAGCCAGCAACCGAGCCGAACGAAGGCGAAGACGAGCAGAAGCGCGCGCTTGACGACTTCGAAGCTTACATCCGCGGAACTTTGAGCGAGAGAGATGAGTCAAGCATGACAAAGGGCGACAATGGAGCTGTCATCCCTGCGTTTATCGCAGACAAAATCATTCAGAAGGTCATCGACCTGTGCCCGATCTACTTCGACGCAGATCGTTACAACCTGAATGGCACGCTGACCATCCCGTACTATGATGAGTCAACAACAGATATCAAGATGGAGTATGCAGATGAGTTTACACCAGGAACCTCAAGCTCCGGCAAGTTCGCAAGCATCTCCCTGAGCGGATTCCTGGCACGCGCCATGACCGATATCTCAAAGAGCCTGATCAACAACTCCTCTTTCAATATCGTGGATTTTGTAGTAGACAGGATGTCTCTGTCTATCGCATCATTTATCGAAAAAGAGCTGATCAACGGCTCCGACGGAAAAATCGAAGGATTAAAGGGAGTAACTCAGACCGTAACGGCAGCATCTACCGATAAGATCACTGCAGATGAGATCATTGACCTGCAGGAGAGCATCCCGGACGTATATCAGGCAAGCGCATACTTTATCATGAACAAGAAGACCAGAACTGCAATCCGCAAGTTAAAGGACGGCCAGGGCAATTACCTGCTGAACAAGGATGCAAACTCCCGCTGGGGCTATACTCTGTTTGGCAAGGACGTATATGTATCTGACAATATGCCTGCAATGGCAAGCGGAGCAACCGCCATCTACTATGGCGATTACAAGGGACTTGCAGTCAAGGTGTCTGAGCAGATCAACATTGACGTTCTCAGAGAGATCAAGGCAAGCCAGCATGTGGTTGAGGTCCTTGGCTTTGTTGAGTTAGACGCAAAAGTCCAGAACGCTCAGATGCTTGCAAAACTGGTGATGGCGTAAAAAGGAGCAATAAATGAAGGTTAGCGAGATTACAGCCGCCGTCCTGGCGGAATATGCAAGGATTGACGATCCGTCAGATATCGAGATGAGCGAGCTCTCGCGCATGAAAGACAGCGCGGTGGCCATGGCCACCGCGTATACTGGACTGACCGAGGAGGAGCTGGACGACCACGAAGATATCACGCAGGCGATCTTCATACTGGTGATGGACATGTTCGACAATCGGAATCTGCTAATCGATTACAAGACCACAAACGTCAATCCGGCAGTGCAGACGATCCTGAATCTGCACGCAGTAAATTTGCTGTAGGAGGCCATCATGCGGACGATGAACATCGGCAAACTCAACAAGCGCATAACGCTCATGAAGCTAGGCGAGCACGAGGACGCCATGGGACAGGTCGCACAGGGGCTGACGGAGATCAAGACCGTGTGGGGCTCATTGGCCCCGATCAGAGGGTCAGAGTTTTACGAGGCGCAAAAGATCCAGAGCCGCATGTCGCACAAGTGCTATATACGATACCTGAACGGAATCGACACAAACTGCTATCTCAGATATGCGGGAAAGACCTACGCCATCACAAGCGTGGCAGATGTGGATCTGGCACACAAGATGCTGGAAATCTATTGCTACGAATACACCAACAAAGAGGAATTGGAAGATGAATGACGTCGTATCCGTCGAGGTGGAAGGCCTTGACGAGCTGGCGGAGACATTTGAGAATATCGTCCGAAAATATCCGGACCGGGCGGCGGATCTGTTGGTCAAGCAAGCAAAAGCACTGCGAAAAGATGTGGTCAAGCAGGTCAAAAATGACACCGACACCGACGGAACATCCAGAAAATCCCTTGCAAAGACCGGATCCTACGGGATCAGCAGAGTGCAGGGATTTGGAGAAGGACAGTTTATCGAGGTATCGGCAAAATCGCCGCACTTCCATCTCCTGGAAAATGGCCATCAAATGGTGCTGCCGAAGACAAGAACCGTCATAAGAGACGGCGCAAAGGTCAAGATCAATCTGGCCAGAGGCGGTGAGACGGTGGGATTTGTGCCGGGGTACCATTTTATGGACACCGCCAGCAGAAAAAGACAGATTGCGATACCATCAGAGCTTGCATCTGAGGTCAATCGCATCCTACAAGAGGAGGGCTTGATATGACGCTGACAGAGCTCAAAGCCGCTCTCATTAAGTTATTAAAAACAAAATATCCGGACTATAAGTATTACAGCACCTCAGTCATGGAAAATTACACAAGACCGTGTTTTTTTACACAGATCAAGCCCGTCGAGGCAGATATAGCAAATTACAACACACGGAGCAACCGAGTTGTATTCTACATCACATATCTGGCCAAAAAGTCAGACGAGGCAGAGACATTGCAGATGATCGACGACATACGGGACCTTTTCGGACTGTATGTCCAGGTCGGAGAGCGTGCGGTACGAGTGGAGAGTTATGACTGGGACTTTATCGGAGACAATCGAAACATCCCGGACATATCCATCGGGCTGTACTGGTACGACCGGATAGAGCACAAGACAGACGCACCTCTGATCGAGGAGGTGTACACCAAGGAAGAATTGGAGGAAGAATAGCATGGGAATGCCTAGCGTATCAATTACGTTTACGGAACTTGCGGCAACTGCCATCAAGCGCGGAGACCGCGGAATTATTGCCATGATTTTAAAGGACACAGTGCCGGAGACCAATCCGGTCGTTTGCATGTCTAGCGAGGACGTGCCGGCCACGCTGAGCGAGGATAACCAGGAGCAGATCAAGCTGGCACTGATGGGATATGTCAACGCACCGAAAAAGGTGGTGGCATATGTTCTGGCCGAAGATGTCGCAGATTATACAGACGCGCTGGAATACTTCAAAACAGAAAAATTTGATTATCTGGTAGTGCCGACAGTGGCCACAGACGGAAAAACCGCAGATATCGTCTCATACGTAAAAGCGCAAAGGGAAGCCAACAAGTTGATCAAGGCCGTGCTGCCGAATACAGCCGGAGACAATGAGGGTATCATCAATTATGCGACCGAAAGCGTGACCGCAGGAGACGCAACCTATACAACAGAGCAGTATTGTTCAAGGATTGCGGGCATCATCGCAGGCACTCCGCTGTCAATCGCTTGCACCTATGCTCCGATGAGCGAGCTGACCAACTGCACACGCCTCACCAGAGACGAGATGGACAAGGCAGTGGATGCCGGAAAGATCATCGCATGGTGGGACGGAGAGAAGGTAAAGCTTGGCCGGGGAGTCAACTCTCTTGTAACTCTGACTGAGGGCAAAAATACGCAGTTCCAGAAGATCAAGATCGTGGACGCAATGGACATGATTGAGAATGACTTGAGGAGCACCATCGAAGACAGCTATATTGGCAAATATGCAAATACATACGACAATAAGTGCCTGCTGATCTCCGCAGTCGGCAATTATTTTGATCAGCTGGTACTGGACAACGTGATTCAGTCCTACACTGTCGAGGTCGATATTGCGGCCAACAGAGCATATCTCAAAGGGCGCGGAAAAGATGTCGACAACATGACCGATGAGGAAATCAAGACAGCAAACACAGGATCCTATGTATATCTGACCTGCAGCCTGTCAATTTTGGACGCAATCGAGGATGTAGTGATCCCGATCAGCATTTAAGGAGGGCGTAAAAGATGATTAAACCGGAACAGGTAATCAATGGCACGTTTGGCGAGCTGTGGATTGATGACTATTATCTCGCAGAGGTCACGGGCCTGGAAGCAAAGGCAACTCTGAAAAAGACAGAGGTAACTCAGACCGGGACTCTGTATACAGGATACAAGACCACAGGCATCGAGGGCAAGGGAACCGTAAAGCTCAACAAGATCTCCTCTTTCTTCATTTCCAAGATGAGCGAGAACATGAAGGCAGGAAAAGAGACCACATGCACCATCGTTTCCAAGCTGGCAGATCCTGAGTCGACAGGAACGGAGCGCATTAAGCTCACCGGATGCACGTTTGATGAGCTGACGCTTGCAAACTGGGAAGCAGGGAAGCTGGGAGAGGAGAGCTACTCCTTTACCTTTACAGGCTGGGAAATCATGGACTCCATCGCATCATAGAGGTGACATATGAATCTGGTTGATAGACTGCTAAAGGCAGATACAAAAGCCGCAGACGAGCGGGCAACAAAGACATACATGTCCAAGAGACTGGCAAAGATCTTAGGAGAGAGCGAGCCGGTGCCGGTGACGATCCGGGAGATCAACCCGAGACGTATCAACGATATCGTTGATTATCAGATCAAAAAGGACGGAAGCGTCGACATGACCAAAACATACGACGCATCGCTGATGATGTGCGTCGAAGGATGCGTTGAGCCGGATCTGACGGACAAGGACCTGCAGGCGCACTTCGGGTGCTCTAGTGCGAGGGATCTGGCTGAGAAGCTTTTTAGGGCAGAGTCAGGCGACATCTCCAAGGAGATCTCAGTTTTATCCGGCGTCGCAGAAGAAGATGCAGAGGAAGAGATAAAAAACTGATCGAGACGAATTGGGAGGTGCAGCTGATGTACCTCCTTTTTCGTCACCACGACATCACGCCGGGGCAATATTATCAAATGGGCTACGGCGAGCAAAAGGTAATCCATGCGTTTATGCTCTACGAAATTGAGGAGCGCATGGAAGAGATAAGAGAGGCAAAGAGGCGAAAATGAGCGGAAAATTTGTAGATGTAACGCTAAGGCTAATCGATAAGATGACCAGCCCGCTCAATTCGGCGGGCGCAAAATTAAAAAACAGCGCCAGACAGTGGGAACGAGCTGGAAAGCAAATCCAGAATGCCGGAAAAAGCATCACGGCAGTGGGCGCATCTATCACCACGGCCGTCACGGTTCCGATCGTAGGCGCAGGAGTAGCCGCAATCAAGGTGGCCGCAGACTTCGAGGAGGGCATGTCTGGCGTCCAGGCAATCTGCGGCGCGACCGGAGAGGAGCTGCAGGCACTGTCAGAAAAGGCGCAGGAGATGGGGAAGCACACAAAATTCTCCGCAACCGAAGCAACGGACGCATTTAAGTACATGGCTATGGCCGGGTGGGATGTATCAGAAATGACAGCGGGCATCGAGGGCATCATGTATCTGGCCGGAGCCACAGGAGAGGACCTGGCACAGACATCGGACATCGTCACAGATGCGCTGACGGCATTCGGGCTGACCGCAGATGACACAAGCATGTTCGTGGACGTCCTGGCGCAGGCAGCCAATAGGTCAAACACAGACGTGAGCACGATGGGCGAGTCATTCAAGTATGCTGCAACAGTGGCGGGAGCAATGAAATATAGCGTGCAAGACGTATCTGTGGCACTTGGTCTGATGGCCAACAATGGAGTCAAAGGCTCAACCGCAGGAACATCGCTGAGATCGTGGATTACAAGGATGGCCGCACCGACAAAAGCGGTGTCAACAGCCATGTCAGAGCTTGGATTGTCCTTGGAAGACTCGGAGGGCAAGACAAAAGATTTTGCGACGGTAATGCAAGAGACGCGAGATGCATTTGCAGGTCTGACGGAGTCGCAAAAGTCGCAATACGCATCCACGCTGGCGGGCAAAAGCGGAATGGCTGGCCTGCTGGCAATCGTAAATTCGTCGGACAAAGATTTTGCGGACCTATCAAGCGCAATCTATGATGCCAACGGAGCGTGCAAGCAGATGTATGACATCGCGCAGAATAATCTGACCGGAGCGATCACACAGCTGAAATCAACTGTCGAGAGCATAGGGATATCATTTGGCAACAAGTTAGTCCCGTACATAAAAAAGGGCACGGAGTGGCTGCAGAACATGGCAGACAAATTCGACGCGCTGACGGACGCGCAGCAGGATACGATCATCAAGGTCGCGCTGGTAGCGGCGGCAGTCGGACCGGCGATCCTGGTATTTGGCAA
>CAVITM010000012.1:18053-19570 GCA_963645455.1 Moraxellaceae bacterium
ATCACGGTGGTGGCCTATGTGGCCAATGGCATCATGACGAGGCTCAGCGGATTGATCACATTTATCACTGGAGTATTTACGGGAGACTGGAGCAAAGCTTGGGAAGGCGTCAAGGAGATATTCGGCGGCGCATTCGAGGCACTGGTATCTCTGGCAAAGACACCGCTCAATGCGGTGATCAATGCCATCAACGGAGTAATCTCCGGCATAAACGGCATGGGAATCACGATCCCGGACTGGGTGCCAAAGCTGGGCGGAAAAAGTTTCACGCTAAACATTCCGACCATCCCGCAGCTGGCAACTGGTACGGCAAATTGGAAAGGCGGACTGGCTCAGGTACACGAGCGAGGCGGCGAGATCATCGACCTGCCGAGCGGATCCAGAGTATATCCGCACGATAAGTCAGTGCAGATGGCCTACAGTGCCGGAGCATCAAGCAGGTGGTCATTTAACCTTGACAAACTGGCAGACCAGATCGTCATCCGCGAGGAGGGCGACATCAAAAAGATCGTAACTCAATTAGCGGACATGTTGGAAAAGGCGAGCGAAAACTTAGGAGGGGACATCGATGGAAATATACCTGTGCTGGAATAATGACAACAGAAAGATCCTTTTCCCGGTCAATCCCTCGTCATTTAAGATCGAGGCATCGCAGAACAATCAGTCGGTATACATCCACAACCTTGGCGAGCTGTCGCTAAAGGGCAAGAGAGGACTGTACAGCATCACGCTGGAGTCCTTCTTTCCGGCGCAAAAGTACAACTTCCAGAAAGGGGCATGGCATGATCCATACGACTACTATTGCGACAAACTTCGAAAACTATTCGAAAAAAATAAAACGGTGCACCTGGTCATTACAGAGACGGACATCAACATGTACTGCACGATCGACTCTTTTTCTTACGGCGAGGAGGATCAATCCGGGGACGTTTACTACTCCCTGACGCTCAAAGAGTTCCGGACGGCCACAGCCACGAAACGGATCAGCACCAAAAAAAAGAACACGACATACACCTGGAGAAAAGGCGACACATGGCCAAAGGTGGCAAAGAAGCACACGGGATCCTCAAGCACCTGGAAGACGGTGCGAAAGCTAAACATCGCCACGATCAACAAGGCAAAGCGAAAGAATCCAAAGAAAAAAGAAGCACTGGCACTGGTCGGATATGAGGTGACGATTAAATGATCAAATTGCGGTGGAACAAAAAGAGCCTAAATTTCGAAAAGGTAGACTGGAGCGGGACGGACACACAAGCGTCCCGCCAGATCACTTTTACAATTCCGTCAAATCCATACGACAAAGAGTTTGAAAATGCAAACATCAAATTGGGAGACATCGTGAGCCTATACGATGGCAGTACGAGACTTTTTGTAGGAGTAGTGACGACCAGAGAGCGCACGGCAGAGATCGGCACGGCATCCTATACGGCAAAGGATTTTATGCATTATCTGCTCCGGTCCAATATGTCAAAGGTCTATAAGCAGACCACGCCGGAAAAGATCACGCGCCAGGTGTG
>CAVITM010000012.1:20215-23496 GCA_963645455.1 Moraxellaceae bacterium
GTGCAGAATCCGCCAAGGCTTTTACTTGGGGAGATGCTCTCCGGGGATACCTGCAGAGCATCCGGATGCGTGCTGGACAAAGACGATCTGCTGATTGCGGAGCACCTGCTCCCGAGAGATTTGAGCATATCGGCAACGATGGCGGCCACGATCGGCGCAGAGCAAAAGGATGTAAAGCTGACGGATCAGACAATCAGCACAAGGGACAAGCTAAAAGCGGGAGACGAGGTGCTCCTGTATAGGATCAACGAAGATAAGTATGTAATAATCGAAAAGGTGGTGAGCATGTAATGTTTCCGTTTGATATCGACGACGAAGAACTGGAAGTGGAGCAGGACGAAGAGACAGAGCCGAAAGACTACGAGATAGACCGAACGACCGGGGCGCTCACAGGGAGATTTGTCACAGGTCTAAAAGCAATCGAGCAGTGGATTTACCTGACGCTGTCGACGGATCGATATTATTTTACGCAATACTCATGGGACTATGGGTCCGAACTGAACACGCTCATCGGGCAGCAGGGCTCTCAAGGCTACATCGAGAGCGAGGTAAAGCGGATGCTTGAGGAAGCGCTCCTGGTAAATAATTATATCACAGGCATCGAGGACCTAACATGCGCCATAGAAAAGGATGTGCTGACGGCAAGTTTTACGGCACTCACAGAATACGGGGAGGTGAGTATAGATGTATGACGATCGGACATACGACAACATCATGGAGGAGATGTTAGAGAGCTTCGGCGAGGACGTAAGCACCAACGAGGGCTCCCTGGCATATAATGCCTGCGCAAAAATTGCGGAAAAGTTAGAGGACGCATATGTGGACATGGATGCCATCAGCGGCAATATGACGCCGGACACGATGGATCTGGAGCATCTGATCACATATGGCAAGACGCAGCGGGGCATTGAGTACAATTACGCGACAGCTCCGGTGGTCAAAGGAGAATTTAAGCAGGAGATTGAGATTGGCCAGAGGTTTACGTGTGGCGACTACACGTACACGACAACGGAAAAAATCGAGAACTATGTGTACAAGCTGCAGTGCGACACAGAAGGCACGGAAGCCAATACCACACGAGGAGATCTGGAGCCGGTGGACTATGTAGATGACTACCAGGGCGGCTCAATCACAGAGCTTTTAACGGCCGGCACAAACGATGAGGACATTGAGGTGTACCGGGCAAGAGTCCAGGCATCTTTCGCATCAGGGGAATTTTGCGGAAATAAGGCCGCATATCGAAAAGAGATTGACGCCATGGACGGTGTCGGAGGATGCAAGCCAAAAAGAAGGGAAGAGGGAAGCGCCTGGATTTATATCACGATCATCGGAGACGATTATGGTGCACCATCAGAAAAGACGGTGGCCGCAGTGCAGACGGCCATCGATCCGGAGCAATCGCACGGCGAAGGCGACGGATTTGCGCCAATCTGCCATAGCGTACTGATCCAGGCGGCCGAAGCGCTGAGCGTAGCGGTCAAGACGACCATCACATGGAGTCCGGGATATTCCGCGGACACCTGCAAGGCGCAGATCGAGGCGGCGGTGAGTGATTATCTTTTATCCCTCAGAAAAGACTGGGAGAAAAACGAACTGGACGATATGTATGTGCGCATCAGTCAGATCGAGGCGAGGATCCTATCGGTAGAAGGCGTGGAAGATATCAAGGACACCACAGTAAATGACAGCACCGAAAACCTGACGCTCACATATACGCAGATACCAACGTTTGGAGGTGTGACGATTGTTTGACGCGCCGGAAATCATTAAACAGATACCAGATATCAAGCAGATATATGCCATCAACGATACGCAATCAGACGAGATCGACAAGGCACTGGATGATCTAGAGAGCGATATTTTTGTCGACACCATGACCGAGGAGATTACGGAGCACTGGGAGGAGTTTTTAAGCCTGACAAAACAGACAGGAGACACACTCTCGGACCGCAGGACAAAGGTCAAGGCGAAGATCTTAGAGCGCCTGCCCTACTCATACAGAGTGCTGGCCAGAAAGATCGCAGAGCTCTGCGACGAGCTGGACGAGATCGAGCTGAGCGAGGACCGGATGGAAATGAAGGTCTATGCGGCATTTAATCGAGACAGCCAGAGGGCATCCATGGCAGAAATGCTGGAAAACTGCCTGCCGCTGACGGTGATTTTTGACATCATCAACCGCAAGAGCCGGAGCACAAGCCAGACCATGTATGTATTTGTAAACGCAGGCAGGAAAAGGAAGAAAAGATATATCAAGGAGGTGTCAGTATGACATTTGTCATCACGGACGGCGGCAAGGAGCTGCTGACAAAGGCGATGGCCGGAGAGACAAAGATCACGTTTACGCAAGCAAGTACGTCAGACAAGAGCTACACAGAGGAGACTGCGGCCAAGCTGACAAAACTGGACAGCATCAAGCAGACGGTGACCATCACCGACCTGGAAAAGACGGACAGCAAGGTGGAGCTGTCTGTGCTGGTAGACAATCAAAGCCTCACAAAGGCATATTCCATCCGGGCAATCGGCATCTATGCGCAGGATGACAGCGGCACTGCGACCTTGCTGGGCGTGGCCATCGAGACGGCAAATCCAGACTATATGCCAGTGCTTGCAGGCAAGGAGCTGACGGAGTACGAGTACGTACTCACCATCGTGATGGAGTCGACAAGCCAGATCACGATTGAGGTGGATCCTCTGGCCACGGCCACAAAGGCGGATCTGGAAAAGGTCGCATCAAGGATCGATACGCTGGAGGCGGACAAGGTCGACAACTCTGCAGACGGAGCCAATGCTTTATTGTTAAACATCACAGACGGATGGACCGATGCTCCGACGGATGATACAAACTTTATCCGCCAGGACGCAGGAGGCGCAAGCAGCTTCGGACGAGTCAAATTCTCGACCATCTGGGACTACATCAAGACAAAGCTGAGCAACGCAACCACAAAGGCAGCAGGCCTCATGTCTGCGGCAGACAAGACAAAGCTAAACGGTATCGCAACTGGCGCAGAGGTCAACGTGCAGTCCGATTGGTCCGCAACAGACACGGCGTCAGATGCCTATATCGTCAACAAGCCAACGCTGGCCACAGTAGCCACGACCGGAAGCTACAAGGATCTGACTAACAAGCCGACCATTCCGGCAAAAGTGACGGTGGACGCGGCGATAAACGCCACAAGCACCAATGCAATCCAGAATAAGATTGTATTTAATGGCGATTACGGCGTGCTGGCAAAGACCACAACCTTTAGCGGTGATACCATCACCGAGGTGGACGGCAATGG
>CAVITM010000013.1:0-22938 GCA_963645455.1 Moraxellaceae bacterium
GTGGAATGCTTGCATTTCAAAGACTGATTTTGAAATTTTATTTGGCGAGAATCCCCCATGAGCAAAAGTAAAGCTTCGAAGAAGCGATTTTGCGAATGGGGGCTGAATAGTTACGTAAGAGTAAAGTATAAAAAAAGAAAGGAGACACCACCATGCTTTGGGATACACATATGCACTGCAATTTTTCCGGCGACTGCGACGCCGATCCGGATGATATGATCCGGGCGGCCATGAATGCCGGTTTGGACGGCATCTGCTTTACAGATCATTTAGACTATGATTTTCCTTCTGATCCCCCGGATCAGTATGTGATTGACCTGGAGGAATACGACCGGGCCATCGCCGCGCTTAGTGAAAAATACCGTCCGGTTTTCCCGGTGCTTCACGGCATCGAGCTGGGGGTACAGCCCCATCTTCATGAAAAATTAAAACATGTCGTACAGTCCCATGACTTTGACCAGGTGATCTGCTCCTCCCATACGATCGACGGATTGGATCCTTACTATAAAACATTTTTCATCGGACGGGAAGAACGGGACGCCTATCAGCGCTACTTCGAATCGATTCTGGAAAATCTGGAGGTTTTCTCTGATTTTGATGTATACGGACACATCGATTACGTGGTGCGCTACGGTCCCAATACCAACCGTTTTTATTCCTACGAGGCTTATGCGGATGTTCTGGACGCAGTTTTAAAAAAGCTCATCTCCATGGGAAAAGGCATCGAGATCAACACCGGTGGCTTCAAATACGGTCTGGGACATCCCAACCCCTGCGAGGATGTCATCCGCCGCTACCGGGAGCTGGGGGGAGAGATCATCACCATCGGCGCAGATGCCCATGAGCCAAAATACGTGGGCTACGATTTTTCCAAGGTGCCCCGGATCCTGCGGGAGGCAGGCTTTACCCACTATACCGTATTTAAAAAACGGCAGCCCGTCTTCTATCCCCTGCCCGAATGAAAGGAGATCCCACATGAATAAAAATATCGCTACGTTTCCGCTGATGGAGGCCTTTCGCGCCGGGGATGAATGCCCTTTTTGCAATCTGGAGCGATCCGCCGAGCAGCATGCCATTTCCTTTATCCTGGGTTCTGCCTACATGGAGGATGACATCCGGGCCGCCACGGACAGACAAGGCTTTTGCCGACGTCACTATAAAAAAATGTATGACTACGGCAACCGGCTGGGAAGTGCCTGGATTTTAAGCACTCATATGAAAAAAATAAACGAGGAGCTGGCGAAGGAAATCAAGAATTTTTCACCGACGAAGGCTCCCATGCTCAGCCGTATGAAAAAAACGAATCTGACTGAACGTAACGCGCCCCAGACCTCCATCGGTGCATGGATCCAGGAAAAAGAAGACTCCTGCTACGTCTGCCAGCATTTCCGTGAGATCTACGGCCGCTATCTGGATGTATTTTTTGATCTGTTGAAAAAGGATTCCGAATTTATGGAGCTGTTCAAAGCCAGCAAGGGCTTTTGTCTGCCCCATTTTAAGGACCTGATGGAGACGGCGGAGGCGCGCCTGTCAGATACGCAAAAAAAAGAGCTGTATCCGCTGATCTTTGACATGATGCAGACAAATATGCAGCGGGTACAGCAGGATGTTGCTTGGTTTGTTGAAAAAAATGACTACCGCAATAAGGATAAAGACTGGGGCGAATCCCGGGACTCCATCCAGCGGGCCATGCAAAAATGTGCCGGCGGCTATCCGGCTGATCCGGTATTCAAGATGGATCCGTGAAAACGTCCATCCATTTTTATACCAGCTTTGAAAGGGGCACGATCTGTATATCCTCTGCCCCGAAGGCATCCCGGATTTTTCTCACAAATTCCAGTGCCTTGGCACCATCGCCATGAACACAGATACTCTCAGCCTGCAGATCAATATCCGTGCCGTCGATGGCACGTACCTTTCGCTCCTTGACCATGCGGATGGCACGTTCAATAGCCTCAGACTCATCAGTGATCATGGCACCTTCCTTGCGGCGGTTGACCAGTGATCCATCCGGCTCATAGGCCCGGTCGGTAAAATATTCCCGTGCGACCCGAAGCCCTGTATCCTTTGCAGCCTGTACCAGCTGTCCGCTGGCCAGTGCCATAACGATAAGCTTGGGATTGAATGCGTAGATGGCCTCGGCGATTCCTTTTGCAAGTGCATAATCCTTGCCAGCCATATTATACAGTGCTCCATGGGGCTTGACATGCTGCATCTCTACGCCCTTTGCACGGCAAAAGGCATCCAGCGCCCCCAGCTGATACATGGTATAAGCGCCTGCCTCTGCAGGTGATACATCCATATTCCGTCTGCCAAAGCCTAACAGATCCGGAAAGCCCGGATGAGCCCCCACATGAATGCCCGCCTCCTTTGCCAGTGCAATGGTGCGATCCATCACCAGAGGATCGGAGGCATGATAGCCACAGGCCACATTGGCAGAGGTGATCAGCGGGATCACCTGCTCATCCAGTCCCAGTGTATAGCGGCCAAAGCTCTCGCCTAAGTCGCAGTTTAAATCTACCTGATACATAATTTCCCCTTTCATCACATCTTCAGCACATGTTCCACGAATCCGGTATCGGCCTCGCCGGCCACAAACTTCGGATGCCTGACCATCTGATACTGAAAATCCAGATTCGTCTCAATGCCAAGAATCACCATCTCATCCAGTGCACTACTCATCTTGCGCAGCGCTGTCTCACGATCCGGTGCATGCACCAGCACTTTTGCGATCATGGAATCATATTCGCTGGGAATCACACAGCCGGTATAGAGAGCCGTATCTACCCGCACCCCATTGCCGGCAGGCAGATGCATATGGGTCACCTCACCGGGGCTTGGCATGAAATTCTTTGCGGGAATCTCCGCATTGATCCGGCACTCGATAGCATGACCGCGAGGTACTACATCCTCCTGGGTAAAGGAAAGGGGCTCTCCCTGTGCCACGCGAATCTGCTCAATGATCAGATCCGTTCCGGTCACCAGCTCCGTTACGCCATGCTCCACCTGAATACGGGTATTCATCTCCATAAAATAAAAGCTGCCGCTTTGATCTACGATAAATTCAATGGTTCCCGCATTCGTATAGCCCACTGTCCGTGCGGCTAAAATGGCATAGTCGTTCATTTGACGTCTCGTCTGCTCATCGATGGCAGGGGAAGGGGATTCCTCTATCAGCTTCTGATGATTACGCTGTACGGAGCAGTCACGGTCTCCTAACGCCACCACATGGCCAAAGGTGTCTGCCATGATCTGGATCTCCACATGGCGGGGATTCACAATATACCGTTCCAGATACATGGTATCATCCCCAAAGGCATTGGCTGATTCCTGCTGTGCCAGGTTGAACTGATACTCAAATTCATCCTCTGATTCTGCTACACGCATGCCTTTACCGCCGCCGCCGGAGGAAGCCTTGATCATTACCGGAAAGCCGATCCTTTTTGCCTCTGCCAGGGCTGTCTTTGCATCATAGACCGGCTCCTTTGTGCCGGGAACCACAGGAACGCCTGCCTCCATCATGGTACTGCGGGCCTGAGATTTATTGCCCATTTTATCCATCACATCTGCAGATGGTCCGATAAAGGTCAGGCCGTATTCCTGGCATTTTCGCACAAACTCACTGTTTTCCGAGAGGAAGCCATAGCCCGGATGCACCGCATCCGCTCCGACTTTTACCGCAGCCATAATGATGCGCTCCATATTCAGATAGCTGTCTCTCGCCGGTCCTTCGCCGATGCAGACACGCTGATCCGCCAGCTGCACATGGAGGCTTTTTTCATCCTCCTTTGAATAGACAGCGACACTGCGGATACCCATATTGCGACAGGCACGAATGATCCGAACGGCGATCTCCCCACGATTGGCAATCAATACCTTACTGATCATTATTCACTGCTCCCTTCTATACACGCTTGACACGAAAGAGCGGCTGACCATACTCCACCTTCTGCTCGTTGCTCACCAGCACTGCCTCGATCTCGCAATCAAACTCGCACTGAATCTCGTTCATAAGCTTCATAGCCTCTAAAATACATACAGTCTGTCCGTTCTTCACCCGGTCTCCTACCTTGACATAGGCCGGTGCGTCCGGTGCCGGAGCGGAATAAAAGGTGCCTACAATGGGAGAAGTGATAAACTGTACTTCCTCGTCCTTTTCCTCCTCTTTTGCGGGCATGGGTGCAGCCGGAGACATCGCTCCCACAGGTCCCATGGGAGGCATGGGCGGCATAGGTCCTGCCACCGGCGGATGCTCCAGTTTGCTCATGGTGAGCTTGACCTCCCCATCCTTATAAGAAAATTCCGTCAGGGATGACTGCTCTACCAGCTCAATCAGCTTTTCAATCTGTTCGATATTCATGTTCTTATCCTCCTATACTCAAAAGCCTTACATAAACAGCTTGCTCACACGCTTTGCCACCAGCCGGCAGTCAAGCACTTCCTTGCAGGGCACGTGAATCGCGTTTCGCATGGCCTCATATTCTTTTTCCTGCTCCAGATACAGCCGCTGGGCCTCCTCCACAGAAACTGCCTGAAAACGAATCTTCTGATCCGTCTTGCGCTGTACGATTTTGGGAATATCCACGGATGCCACCGTTGCGATCTTCGGATAACCGCCGGTAGGCTGCCGATCCGACAATAATACGATAGGCTTGCCATGGCTGGGCACCTGCACCGAGCCGTAAGCAATACCGTCCGAAATCATATCACTGGTATCCTGCAGTGCGATAAAGGGGCCGTCCAGACGACATCCCATCCGGTCAAAATCGCTGGTTACCGTATATTCCTCTGTCAAAAAGGTCTCTATGCCCTGCTTGCTGAAGCGCTGGTCCTGAGGTCCTAACACGACGCGAAGGGTCTGTGACTGAGCGCTGAAATCATCGGGCTTTACCTTTCTCGATAAAAAGAAAGGCAAATATCTGCGTTTGATACGAAATCCAATATAATCCTCGTCTTTTAACTTGCGTCCCTTAAAGCCGCCGATATGGCTCTTGAGATTCGTACAGCGGCTGCCCATCACTACCGGAATATCCAGGTAGCTGGAAAAAGCGATGTAACCGCGGCTTCCCGTGCGGGCACTGCCAAATTTTAAGATATCGCCGCGATTCATATAAAGTGCCTCATAGGAAGGCACCGGTTCCCCATTGACCGTGGGAGAAAAATCGCCGCCGGTGATGGCGATAATGGTCTCAGATGTAAACTGCAACGTCGGACCGATCAGTGTGAACTCCAGCACTGCCTCGTTTTCCGGATTGTCCAGCAACAGATTGGCGATCTTAAAGGAGCGGACATCCATGGCACCGGCCACTGAAAAGCCCTGGCTCTGATAACCGGTACGTCCCAGATCCTGCACCGAGGTAAGCATACCTGCCTTTAATACACGAATACCCATATGCTTACACCTCCCCTTCTATGATCTGAACCTGATAGGTTCCCTGTGATACTTCCTCACTGATCCGGTCATAGGTATCCCGGTCAATCGGAACAAATCGGATATAATCACCGGCCTCCACCAAAATCGGCACCTCCCGGTTGGGATCATAGGTGCGCACCGGCGTCATGCCCATAAGCTGCCAGCCTCCCGGAGAATCCAACGGATAAATACCGGTCTGGGATCCGCCGATCCCCACACTGCCGGCCGGAATGCGGATCCGGGGATTGGCCAGACGGGGCGTATGGATCCGCTCATCCAGTCCTCCCAGATACGTAAAGCCCGGCAAAAAGCCAAGCATATAGATCAGATAATCTGTGGAACTGTGAATCTCGATCACTTCCTGCTCACTTAAGTGGGCATGGGCTGCGATAGCACCCAGATCCGGCCCCAGCTCTCCACCGTAACATACCGGAATCTCATAGATTTTTTTCTTTCGTTCCCCTGTGGCAACCTCCATGGATAAGATCCGCTCCATCCGTGTGCGGATCTCGCCATAAGAAATCACCCGGGGATCATAATTGATCAGCAGGGAGCAAAAGGCCGGGATCAAATCCACGACGCCCTCGATCTGCTGCTCTCTCATCATCTGAACAGTAGCAGTAATGCGCGCATTGATATCCGGATCAATGGCATTGCCAAACTGCAGCAGCAGCGAGCTGTCTCCTGCTGTATGGATCGTTACATTCTGCATCCTACCTACTCCTTTCTCCGGCAATCCCGTACACTCCAGGCGCACGTCACTGCCATTTATTGAAAAAGGGTGCCATCAGCCGCAGCCAGATCGCACCCTTTTGTTCCAGCAAAAACGCTCCGCGGGGATGCAGTTTTAGAATAAACCGCCCATCTTTGTCACGAAGGTTGTCACACCCATATATGCAGATAATATAACAACGATCACTCCAAGGATCGTGAGTACGATCGGATGCTTGTAGTCTTTGCCCATGATGGATTTGTTGTAGGCTGCGATCAGACAGATGGCCAGTGTGATGGGCAGGATCAGTCCGTTAAACGCACCTGCTAAAACTAAAAGCAATGCCGGATTGCCAAGAGCAAGCATGATCAGTGTGGAAATGGCGATAAAAGCGATGATCACCTTATTTTCGTTTTCCTCGATCTTTTTGTTAAAGGTCTTTAAGAAAGAAACAGATGTATAAGCCGCACCGATGATGGATGTAAGTGCTGCACATAAAAGCACCAGTCCTGCAAAACGATAGCCGATCTCGCCTGCACCCTGTAAAAATGCATCTGCCGCGGGATTGGAAGAATCCAGGGTCACACCCTTTACAACCACACCCAGCACTGCCAGGAATAAAAGCACACGCACCAGTGCAGCGATGATGATACCTGTCACAGAGCTCTTGGTGATCTCCTTCTGGTTCTCTTTTCCGACGATGCCGGCATCAATCAGACGGTGTGCACCGGCGAAGGTGATATAGCCGCCTACCGTACCGCCAAGCAGTGTCAAAATCGCGGGAAACAGTGCAGTAGCACCGGTCTCCGGAACGAAGGTATTCTTGAGGGCATCTCCTACCGGAGGCTGCACCACAAAGATCACCACTAAAATAACTACGATCATGATGCCGCCCAGCACCTTGGTCAGTGTGTCCATGGCTGCCTTTGCATTTTTCAAAAGGAAAATCGCAATGGCCAGACCGCCGGAAAGAATATATCCCAGCCAGGTGGGGATGCCAAGCAGTGTATTGAAGCCTAATGCACCACCGCCTACATTGCCGATGTTAAATACAAGACCGCCTAAAACAATCATAAATGAAACAAAATAGCCAAGTCCCGGAAGCAGCTTGTTTGCTACATCCTGTCCTCTGAGGCCTGTCGTACATAATACACGCCAGATATTTAACTGTGCGACAGCAGCTAAAATCACGGAAACCAAAATAACAAATCCGAAGCTGGCCTGATACTGGTCAGTAAAGGTCGCTGTCTGTGTCAAAAATCCGGGTCCGATAGCGGACGTTGCCATCAAAAATGCTGCACCGAGCAGCGCACCGCCGCCTTTTTTCTTTTCTGCCATAACTTTTATCCTCCTGTTGGCCTATAATGTTTTTATTTTACCTAATTTTTACATTTCCGTCAAACTTTTTCGGCTCATACCACATGCGCTGTTTTCGCCGGTAAATGATGAGGCCGATCAGCCCGACAAGCACCAGCACAACGAAGACCCACACCCCGGTGGGAACATCCGCGATATGGAAGCATCGGATATTGATCCACATCTGATTAATATTCTTCGTCTCAGTCTCATCAAAGTAGCTCATAATGGCCATGCGGTTGATGACCTCCCGGGAAGGATATTGGGTATAGAGCTGTCTGCCCACCTGCTCACTGGTGGTCATTACCACATAATCCTCATCCGTCTCATCACCGGAGAAAAAATACCCAAGAGGATAGGCGATGGGGTCTGCCTGGTCCTCATCTGCGCCATAGCACCAGTTCAGATAGGAAAATACCGTGTCATCCTCTCCGCCTGCGATAGCAGACGTGTAGCCGATGTAATACATGTTCCGCACCACATTGTCCGGCCGGGAAAGAAAATTCACAAAGGCCTCTGCCGCCGCCTGCTTTTTTTCATCACCGGCGATGCCATCCTTCAATAAAATCCATCCGTCAAACCAGAGATTGGAGCATTCCTTTGGCACGGCATAAGCTAAATATACGCCGTCCTCCTCTGCCTGATCCATGGCAAAAACCGCATCTCCCGACCACTGATAGTTGGCGGCGATCTTGCCGGTGATCATATCTGCCTTGCCGCTGTCAGTCTCCAGCGCATAAATATTGCCCATAATATGCTGCAACTGACGCTCCACCTGGCTAATGGTCTCAGGCGTCACATCATTCATCAGTGCCGTAAGATTTTCCTGATAGTTGGGATCATTCAAAAACTCCTCACTGGTCAGGGTATCCGCCCGCAAATATCCAAGGGCCGCAAAATAAGTATCCCGCACATTATCCTTTAGTGTCAGTTTCCGATAAAACTTTGGATTGTCAAAGACCGCCCAGGTCGAAGCCTCCTCCTCACTCATCTGCTCAGGATTGTACAAAACGCCGGTGGTGCCCCACATATAGCAGGCTGCATAGCGGCTCCAGGACTCCCCGCCGATCTCATTTTCATCAAACACTTGTGCGATGTAGGGAGAAAGGCCCCGCACATAATAATTATTTTCATCTGTCTCATCAAAAAAATCTTCAGAAAATGGCTGTGCCATGCCTTCCGCGATAAGCTTCATGAGCATATAGTCCGACGGACACACCAGATCATAGGTATCCCCCAGGGTCAGCTGGTTGTACAAATCCTCGTTGGTTCCGGCGCAGGAATATTCCACCTTCACCCGCTGTCCGGTAGTCTCATAGTACCAGTCCTCGAAATCCTCATACATGGGATTTTGGCCGAAAATCTCCGCCCCATTGTCCAGCTCGATGCGCTCGTCCTCGTCCCAGCCGCCTAAATCAATATATTCCTCCCAGTTGCAGACCCGAAGAGTAATGGTATCCTCTGCCTTTACAGTGGTAGGATTTGCAAACAGACAGGCAAGAGGTGCTCCGATCACAAGAAGCATACCAAGCAATTGCCTGGTTCTCCGCTTTTTTGCCGCCACATTCATGCCTGCAACGATGAGAATCACCACCACAAAAATCAGGGTCGATAATGCCCACAGTGCCGTCTTGATCTCGGTCTGAGAGCCCTTGGTGGCATTGACGACGTAAGTACTGATCGTATCAAAGGTGGCAGGCTTTGTATAGCTGGCAATAAAATAATCATCCAAAGAAAGGGTCAGCGCCAGGGCAAAGCCGGCGAGAATCCCGGAGGCAATCTGGGGCAGCACTACCTTAAATAACGCCTGTGTAGGAGTCGCCCCAAGATCCATGGCTGCCTCATACAGACTGGAATCCATCTGTTTTAGCTTTGGAACAACTGACAGATAGACAAAGGGCGCCGAGAGCACCACATGTCCCATCACTAACGGCACAAATGTATTTTTATCCATTCCGCATACCACAACCAAGGCGATGCAGATGGAAAAACCCGTCACCACGTCCGCATTGACCACCGGAATCTCATTGAGGGCCGAAATCAAACCGGAAGAAAAAGGCTTGCTATAAAAGCCTCCGATAGCCCCCAGGCTACCCAATACAGTGGCGATGGCCGCAGAACCAAAGGCCAGCAGCAGCGTTCCGAAAATCATGCTGCGAAGCTCCTCATTTTGCAGCAGCGTCTCATAATTGGCCAGGGAGAAGCCCCGGATGGCACCAATGGTGGTAGAGGTAGTAAAGCTATAGACCACCAGCAATAAAATCGGCAGATAAATGGCCAGCAAAAGTAAGCCAAGGTAGAGCATCGCCGGATATTTTTTATTTGATTTCAAAGCAATGCACCTCCTCTGCTGACCCCGTCATCGCTGTAGCGATCGGTGATTACGGTAAAGAGCAAAATAAGCAACAGCAGCACCAGAGCGATCAGCGAACCGTTGTGCCAGTCATAAGCAGCAAAATAGCTGCCGATGAGACTGCCCATAATATAGGTGTGGTTGTAGAGCATATCCAGCACCACATAGTTGGTCATGGAAGGCAAAAATACCATCACTACCCCGCTCACGATGCCGGGCACAGACAGGGGCAGAGTCACCTTGCAAAATACCTGGGCCGGTGTGGCACCCAGATCATATGCCGCCTCCAGCAGACTGTGATCCAGCTTACATAGCGTGGTATACATAGGCAGAATCATAAAAGGCAAAAAATCGTAGGTCATACCGATCACGGAATTTAAAAAGGGATAATAGGCCAGATTGCCTTCTAACAGTGACAGGATCTCCTTTAAAGCCGTGATGCGAAGGGTAAAATTGATCCACATAGGCAGCACAAATAAAATCACCAGAAGCTGCTTATGCTTCCACTCGTGCTGCGACAAAATATAGGCTGCCGGATAAGCCAGCAGCAGACAGACAAGTGTCGTAACCACAGCAATGGCAAAGCTGTAGCAAAGGGTTCCGATGGTATTGGGGCTGGTAAAAAAGCCCACCAGATTCTGTATGGTAAACTCACCGGAAGCATTGGTAAACGCAAAATAAATAATGACAATCAGCGGCAATGCCACAAAGCAGGCCAAAAAAAGACCGTAGGGGATCGCCAGCTGTTTTCTTGAAAAAACATATCCTCTCATCTTGATTCTCCTGCTATTTTTTTAATGTAAAATGAAGTGCCTCCTGGGGAATATCAAGGCTGACATAATCCCCCATATTCCACAGATCCTCATCGCTGACGATGAGATCCACCTCGCTGTCTGTACGAACCACATAGCGGTAGTGGTCACCGATATAGATCAGGTTGATAATATGGCCGCAGACAAGGCCGGCAGATGCATCATCACTCATCCGGATCTCTCTGGGCTTGATGGTGACGATGACCTTCAGTCTCTTGTGATCGATCTCATTGCCGTGGGCATCCACAAGAATTCCATCTGAATCTCTCGCCCCGGGAATCAGCGACTTCACATCACAGTCAATGACACCGTCTAGGATGGTGAGGCGATAATTCTCATCTACTGCAGATTCCAGCTTATTTAAGGAATGCTGAGCCTTCATCAGATGAATCCCCTCCGGCTCGATGCACAGTCCCACCAGATCGCCTACCTTTGCCTTTTTCGTGGTCTGGATCACCAGCTCATTTTTGCCGCAGAGCACCGTGATCTCATAATGGACGCCTTTAAAGATGACACTAATGACCTGGCCCCTGATCATGCCATCCTCAGGGCGGGTGATCAGAATATCCTCCGGACGAACCACCACATCCACCATGGTTCCATGGGGCATATCATCCACACAGGCAAAAGAAGCACCACAGAAACGCACGGTCAGCGGGTCTGTAATAATGCCGTTAAAAATATTGCTGTCGCCGATAAAGTCAGCCACAAAGGCATTATTGGGCTCGTTATAAATATCCTCCGGTGTGCCTACATGCTGGATCCTGCCTTCACTCATGACGACGATCTTGTCCGACATAGTGAGAGCCTCCTCCTGATCATGGGTCACATAAATAAAGGTGATGCCCAGCTTTTCATGCATTTCCTTCAGCTCCAGCTGCATCTCCTTACGCATCTTCAGATCAAGGGCACCCAATGGTTCATCCAGCAGCAAAATCTGAGGCTCATTGACAATGGCACGGGCAATGGCGATCCGCTGCTGCTGTCCGCCGGAAAGTGTCTGTACCCGTCTCGTCTCAAAGCCTTCCAGATCTACCATCTCCAGCGCACGCTTGACCTTCTTTATAATCTCAGCCTTCGGAAGCTTTTTTAACTTCAGTCCGAAAGCGATATTGTCAAAAATATTCAAATGGGGAAAAAGGGCATAACGCTGAAACACCGTATTGATAGGTCTCATGTTTGCCGGGAGTTTTGTGATGTCCTCACCGTTCAGCAGAATCTCTCCGCTGCTGGGTACATCAAAGCCGGCCAGCATACGAAGGGTCGTGGTCTTGCCGCAGCCGGAAGGCCCAAGAAAAGTGACAAATTCACCTCTTTTGATGGTCAGATTAAAATCATCCACCGCTGTAAAGCCGTCCTCAAAGGTCCGCGACAGATGATTAAACTCCAAGATGTTATCCGTTGCTTTTTCCAATTTAACTATCTCCTCCTTTTGTAAAAATCAGCCTCTTTCAGTGCGAGGCTGTTTCCCGATTAAATGGTCAAAAAACCATTGCAAGAAGTGTATCATAAAAAAAGAACGGTGACAACGCATCACCGCTCTTTTTCATTAAAATATAAGAGAGAAATTCACAATTGATTTTTAGTTGAAAACAACACCCTTGCGAAGGATAATATTCGCATAGATGGCAGTCTCGCTGGTCATGATCACAACCTTTGATTTTGCTCTCGTCTTGTCATAGAAATCCCACTTGTTGATCTCCTCAAAGCACTTGTCGCCACGCTCATCATGCTTTGCCACGATCTCCTTGTAGGTATCCCAGATCGGTGTCTTCGCATCATCTCCCGGCTCTACAGCCATGAGGGTACAAGGCGGTACCATCACGCCATTGGCATCCGGATACGTATCCAGTGGAAATACCTGAAGGATCGCATCCAAAATCTCCGGTACACCATGTCCATCCATGCGGATCACAGGTGTATCAAAGGAGTGTCCGGGGAAGTTGCCGTCTCCGATGGTCAACTCATCGGTATGTCCCATCTCATCCAGCACTTTGAGCAGCTCCGGTGATAAAATCGGCGGTATTCCTTTTAACATATGTGTCTCCTCCTGTTAACGAATGGTCTTGTACATAGGGCCATATGCTGCACATGCACGGAAGTCCTGGCCTTCCTTGTCTGCGCCGAATGCATTCCAAGCGCTGGGACGATAAATGTCTGCGTCGGGAACGTTGTGCATACATACAGGAATACGAAGCATAGAAGCCATGGTGATCAGATCTGCGCCGATATGTCCGTAGCTGATCGCGCCGTGGTTTGCGCCCCAGTTGTTCATTACATCGTAAGCGCTCTTGAAGGGTGAGCCCTCGATGCCATCGGTACGAGGAGCGAACCATGTGCAAGGCCATGTATAGTCGGTGCGCTTCCAGAGCTTGTCAGATACCTCTTCCGGCAGATCAACGGTCCAGCCTTCTACGATCTGAAGCACCGGTCCTAAGTTCTTAACGATATTCAGACGGATCATGGTAGCAGGCATCTCTGTCTTTGTCTCGAAACGTGCAGAATATCCGGCACCACGGAAGTATCCGTTGTCAGCAGGACACCACTCAACATTGTCCATGATCTTCTCGATATCGGAATCTGTCACATCATACCACTTCTTCATTACAGGTGCGCCCTTCTCATCTGTGCATACACCGCAAGCGTCTAAGCAGCAGGATCCGGAATTGATCAGATGGATAAATCCGTCTGCTTCCTTTGCCTTGCCCTCGATGTCATAGCCGGTTACACGCTTTACAGCGTCGCCTGACCAGTAGGTACGAACATCTGCAAACATCTGTGCACGGTGAGTCAGAAGGCTCATGAACATCATGCCGGCACCGTTTAATGTATCATTCTCTGTAGCCAGTGTGAAGGGCTCTCTTGCTCCGTTCCAATCGAAGGAGGTATTTAAGATAGCCTCAGGGAAATCGCAGTTGGGCCAATGATCGGTCCACTGTCTCTGACCCTGGAAACCACCGCAGATCGCATTGTGTCCAACAGACTCCTCACCGCATCCCTCAGGCAGGTTCTTGTTGCCCTGATAGAGATCCTCGATGATAACTGCCATCTTTGCAGTGAACTCCCAATCCTTTTCCTTCTGCTCGTCAGACTTCTTAACGAAATCAGGGTTCTTGTCAAAGCCCTGCTTTGCGTACTTTTTAATCCATGCAAGTGCCTTCTGGTACTCGTCCTCGTTGTAGATATGCTCCTCCATACGGCGAAGAATCTCTACCTCATCTACAGACTCTACACGCATGCCAAGATACTCCTCAAAGAAGTCATGGTTGATGATAGAGCCGCCGATACCCATGCACTGGGAACCGATCTGTAAGTAAGATTTGTCTCTCATGGTAGCTGCAGCCACTGCGGCACGACCAAAGCGGAGAAGCTTCTCTGTAACGTCTGCAGGGATCGTAGGATCATCTGCTTCCTGAACATCCTTGCCGTAAATACCGAAAGCGGGAAGTCCCTTCTGTGTATAGGTAGCAAGTACGCTGGCCAGATAAACAGCACCGGGACGCTCGGTTGCGTTCAGTCCCCATACGCCCTTGATGGTCAGGGGGTTCATATCCATGGTCTCTGCGCCGTAGCACCAGCAGGGAGTTACGGATAAGGTGATGGCTACGCCCTCTTTGCGGAATTTTGCCTCGCAGGCAGCTGCCTCAGCGACACGTCCGATCGTTGTATCTGCAATGATCACCTTTACAGGCTCGCCATTGGAATAGCGAAGATTTTCTTCATATAATTTCTTGACAGATTTTGCCATACCCATAGTCTGATCCTCTAAGGATTCACGTACCTTTAAGGGTCCTCTTCTACCATCAATACAGGGTCTGATGCCGATCACCGGATAATCGCCAATGTATCTGTTCTTTGCCATTTTTTCATATCCTCCTTATGTATATACTAGGTGCGCGAACCGTTTCGCGCTGCTGATATTTACATTGTAACGGTTTTCATTGCCCTTTTCTTGTGGAATAATGAAAAAAAATATGACGATATTCACCTATTTAATTTTCCGATTTCTGCCGCATAATCGGCCAGTGCACGGTTGGCCTGTTCCAGGCTTCCAAACCGTTTTCGCCCGCAGATCACCCGCTGGCAAGCATCCATTCTGCGCTTTGCCTGCTGATACAGCTCCTGCTCCACCGGTTCAAAGGCCTGAGCCACGAAAACCTCCGATGCCAGCGCTCTGGCGGTCGGCAGCTCCAGATCATTGGACTGCAGAATACCGGCCACAAAAGGAATGCCCTGGCGTTGCAGAGAGCGATAAACAGCCAGGCCGTCCCCGCCGCCTCCGATGACAAAGACTTTCGGCTCGCCTGCAGGCGCTGCCAGCTCCAGCGTATCTGTCAGTTCTTCGTAACTTCCCTCCGTGATACCAAACAGCTGGCTGATCACACCCGACTGAAAGATCTCCTCCGGCCTGCCGAAGCCAACCACCGCCCCATCCCGGATGCAAAGCAGCCGGTCAGAGACCCGCCTGGCCAGCTCCAGCTCATGAAGGGATAAGATCGCTGACATATTTTTGCATTTGCATAATCTCTGGAGAATCGATAAAAATTCCAGCTTGTAGCGAACATCCAGATAGGAAGTAGGCTCATCCAAGATCAAAAGTCTGGGCTCCTGGGCGATGGCCCGGGCCAGCAGCACTCTCTGGCGCTGTCCGTCACTGAGCCGGGAGAACAGACTTGTCCTTAAATCGGTGATCCCTACCAGCTCCATGGCCTCCGCCACTTTTTCCTTATCCTGCTTGGAAAGAATCCCAAAGCGCCCCGTATAGGGATAGCGCCCCTTGGCTACCATCTCCTCGCAGGTCTCAAAGGATTCGTGGGCGCGATCCGTCAGCAAAACTGCCACATTTTTAGCAGTTTCTTCCCTGGAAAGGTCTGATAATTTTTCTCCTCCCAGCATCATCACGCCGCCTAAAGGCGCCAGCTGTCTGGCAATGCTTTTTAGCAGAGTGGATTTACCGGCGCCGTTTGGCCCCATCAGCGTCAGGATCTCCCCCGGCGCCACTTCCATCGTAATATTGGAAACTACCGGCCTATGTCCATAGCCGACGCTCAGTCCGACTGTAAAAAAATAAGCCTCCCTCATCGCTTCTCCCCTCTTCTCGTCATGACCCACAGCACCACCGGTGCTCCGAATACTGCCGTCACCGTACTGATGCTCAGCTCCGTGGGGGCAAACATGGTGCGGGCCAGCAGATCACAAAACAGGACAAACAAACTGCCGCCCAAAAAACAGGCCGGAATCATAAGCAGCGGCCGGTTGCCCCGCAGCAGTGCTTTCATCAGTTGGGGCACCGCAATCCCCACAAAGGAAATGGGGCCGGCATAGGCCACTACGCAGGCAGATAAGACACTGGATAAAAGAATCAATGAGAGCCGAAGGGATGTGATATTGACACCCAGACTGTGGGCATAGCTCTCACCTAACAGATAGGCATCCATAGGCTTTGCCAGCAAAAAAACTGCCACGCAGCAGGCTCCCACCACCAGCGCCATCACCGGCAGATTTTCCCATGCCATGCCGGAAAAACTGCCCTGGGACCAGCTGTGAAGATTGACAATATCCGCATCCGACGCGAAGGTAACCACAAAATCCGTGATGGCGGAGCAGATATATCCGATCATGACACCACAGACCACCAGCAGCGACATCTGATGCACCCGGCCTGCAAAGAGCAGCACCAGCCCCGTCACCAGCAAGGCCCCGAAAAATGCCGTCACGATCAAAAGGGCGGAGCTGATACCTGCCACATTTCCCAGGAAAAATACCAGCACCAGGGAAACCGTCAGCTTGGCGCCGGAAGAGATGCCCAGCACAAAGGGTCCTGCGATGGGATTATGGAAAAAAGTCTGCAGCAGATATCCGGAAAGAGCCAGGGCGCCCCCGAGAATCAGCACTGTTAGTGCCCGGGGCAGCCGGATCTTTACCACGATGCCATAGGTGACATCCGAACAGGCACCGCCCTTCAGGCAGGAAAACAGCTCCCGGAGGGGAATTTGTACGCTTCCGATGACAAGGTTTAAAAGGAAGCATAACAGCACACCGACAATAAGTAATGCAAATGCATAAATGTATGGCCTTTTTCCCTTTTCCCTATCTTTTTTTTGCGTATGATTCATTGGTTTCTCCTTACTGAAGCTGATAGAGATAGCTCATTTCATGGGAATCATCTCCCGTCAGCATAGCGTGTACATCCTCGATAAAGGCCCCTGCGGCGGTCATATGCTGATACATATCGCTGCTCATGCAAAAGACATGGCCATTTTGAACTGCCTGAAAATCACGAAGCATACTGCTCTTATCCAACAAATCCTCCACCGTCTGCAGTTGTCCCTCAATGGTAGAATTGTAGATGAGATAATCCGCATCTTTTGCAGTTGCATAAAATTCTTCCATGGACATATTCACCGAGGATTTGTGATCCTCCTGGGAGCCCAGATCTTCAAATACGTAGGTACCCCCTGCCAGCTCGATCATCTTCGGCACATAATCGCTGCTTTTTCGCACATTCACCGTGCCATTGGTGGCCAGGTAAAAGAAAGCCACCGTTTTTCCGGTGTCTGCTTCTTCTGTAACTCGGTTCAGGCTCTCCTCCTGCCCTGCAAAGACTGCATCTGCCTCTTCTTCCCGTCCCAACATGGCACCGTAAAAACGGATCCATTCCACGCGACCCAGGGGATGGGACTCATAGCTGGAATAATCGATCATGGCAGGGATGCCAAACTCTGCCAGCTTTTCCATCACCTCCGGGGAATGGGAGATCATCATATTCTCAATAGCCAGGGTACATCCATCGGCCACGATCCGCTCATAATCCGGTGCACTGTATTTTCCGGCATAGATGAGATTTCCTGCCTCCATGGCCTCTCTTGCCTGATCAATGGACCAGTCCTCTGCCTCAAGGCCGCAGAATCGAATGCAGTCAATGGCATCCAGCTGACAAAACAGATCCATCACAGCCGATGCCACCAGATAGAGGTTCTTCACCGGCCGTTTGATCACCGTAATATCTGAATCCAGTCCCTCAGGCGTCGATGCGCCCTCCGGAACCACCAGATACTTAGCGCCATCATAGACCGTGGTCAGCAGCACATAGCCGTCCTCGTAATAATCCACCGAAAACTGCGTGGCATATTCCGTTTTCATGCTTTCTTTGTAAACCAGCGATCCGATGTCTGTCTCTGCTTTTTCCTGGTTTTCCTGCAGGCCGGATTCCCCAGACGAAACAGGACTGCCGCAGCCAACCAGCCACAGCAGTCCTGCAAATACCAGCATCAGTGCCCCGATCGCCCGTATCCGTATACTTTTTTTCATTCCGTTACTTCCTTTGCCGTATCCGAATGGAAGGTCAGTGTGTATTCGATCTCATGAGGTTTACTCATAGCCACTGTATCTCCGATCACCGTCATAGGCTCATCCAGTGTTGCCACCGGGATCTCAAAGACAGAGACGCCCTCAGTATTTACCGGCAGATACTTTTCCCCGTCCACCAGCATGTAGTCATAATTCTCACTGGACCATGTGACGGTGGCTGTCATGGTATCCCCGGAGATATTTACGATTGCGGGAGACTCGATATAAGCCTTGCCGCTGCCGCCCTCAAAGGTAAGCTCCATCTCATAAGTACCATCTGTAAGCTCTGTCACAGTCTCATCTGACGTCTCAGGCTCAGATGTTTCCTCTGATGTTTCGTCTGAGGCAGTCTCATCGCTGTCTTCTATGGGCTGCGGATTTGAGACAGATACCTTGTGATCGTACCAGACGCCCTTGGTGCCGATCAGCGCCAGATCAAATTCCTCATCTAAGGCCGGCACCGGAACATCAAAGCCGTTGACTTCCTCGCTGGTTCCGTCGTCATAGGTGACGGTATCCGTAGTGGGCTCTAACAGCTGCGCCCCATCCTTCTGTGCATCCTCTGCCAGACCTACGTAAAGATTTACAATACTTTTTGACGGCAATGAAATATGAATCGTCATCTCTCCGTCTGCTACAGTAAGTGTGCCGCAGCCATCGCAGGCCTCATTGACATGAAACATGGTACTGTCTGTCTCGAACTCGGCGGTATATAGGCCGTCTGCCAGGGCGGTCTCCTGACTCTGTGCCTCGGAAGCTGCGTCATTTGTCTCTGTACTGCTGCCACAGCCAAAAAGAAGGGTGGCACTAAGTACAAGACTTGTAAAAATTGCGCTATATTTTTTCATTTCTATTCCTCTATTCCTTCTATTCCTTCTATTCCATCACTGCTGCGATATGTGCTACATAAAGCTGCTGGATCGCTTCGATCTCTCCTAAACCATAGATCTGTGTATCCACACTGGTAAAGGATCCGTCTGCGGTAAACATGCTCTTCCATGAATCCTCATCGTCTCCTGCCATATCGTTGTTGGCATGATCACCTGCCACAACCATCAGCGGGCGAAGGATCACCTTGGTATAACCGGCTGCCTTTACTGCCTCGATGACTGATTCGCAGCTGGTCTCCTCCGGCTCCCCTTCTACCGTTCCGATAAAGACATTCTCATAGCCCAGATTCTCCATCTGTGTCTGCATCTGGCTATAGGATACCTTGGCACTGTGTGAGGTTCCATGTCCCATAAATACAAAAGCCGTTCCATCTTCTGCAGCCGCATCCAGGCTCTCATATCCTGCATCTGCTACTGCTTCTGCCACTACGGCCTCGGCTACTGCCTGCTTGTCCTCGTTGATCACACTGGCATCACTGCCCACCTCGCCCAGCAGGGGCTCAGATACTGCTACAGAATCAAAGCTGTCCTTATAATTATCCAGTGTCTCAGTCAGCTCATCATACTCCGCACCATGCATCAGATGGGTCGGTGCCACGATGAGATTTTTCACACCGTTATCAATGGCACGCTGCAGTGCCTGATCCATATTGTCGATGCACTCTCCGTCCCGGGCCTGAATGTGATTGATGATGATCTGTGCGGTAAAAGCACGGCGCACGGACCAGTCCGGATAAGCCTCTGCGATGGCATCCTCCACACCTTTGATATCTGCTACGCGGCTGTCATTGAAGGAGGTACCAAAGCTGACGACTAAAATCTCATTTTCTCCGATCTCATCCTCATTCCCCGGATCATCCAGGGATGCATCGCCGGTATCCCTGCCAAAATAATCGGGATCTGCATTTTCGCCCTCTACCTGCTGTTTTTCCTCGTCGCTTAAGGCGTCCCAGGCCTCCTTTGCTTCCTTGCACTGCTCATCTGTCTCATCGGTACGCTCCTGTACATAGATGGCATCGATGAGATCTGCCACCTCCTGGGGACTCTTTTTCGAGCTTCCGCAGCCCCCCAGCATCATGGATGCGGCCAGGGTAAATACGAGCATAGAACTAATGGCTTTCTTTTTCATCGTCTTTTCCTCTCTGTGGTGCTCTCATTTCAGCGCACGAAAAACAAAACCCTTATCCGAGTGATCGGTAAAGGGTTCGCACGAAAAGAAAACCAAAAAGAACTGCCATTTTTAGTCTTCTTAAGTACAACCAGTTACTCGTGGTCTGAAACGAAAGTGAAACAATCGTTACGGTACATACGCATCTGGCAGGTCTCCCGACTCATAGATCCTCGCATCCGCCATCTTCCCGGTCTCCCAGTGATCTATCGGCTTCTGCTCCCTAATTACGGTGACGAGTTCGTACAGGATTCACACCTGTTTCCCTTTTCACCGGAACCGACCGGTACGCAGACCTGCGCACCGATCCTTCCGACACCTAAATGCCTGTTATTTAATTTTGCAATTCGCTAGCATTCTAACACAAGAGTCTCATTGACGCAAGTCCCTTCCTGCCCCCCCCGAATTTCCGGAGAGCTCCCGCAGAATCCGGGACAAAGCCACGATATCCAGGGGTTTGGCGAGATGTTCATTCATGCCTGCGGCCAGACAGTCCTCTACATCCTGACTGAATGCATTGGCCGTCATGGCGATAATGGGGATCTGTGCCCCAAGGGGATTGTCGCTGGCACGGATGGCCCGGGTCGCTTCCAGACCATTCATCCTGGGCATCTGCACATCCATGAGAATCGCATCAAAATCACCCGGTCTGACATCCGCAAAGGCCTCCACCAGTGCCGCGCCATCCGGATAGATCTTGCAGGTAGCGCCCTGAATCTCTAACAGCGCCTCCAAAATCTCTGCGTTTAATGCATTGTCCTCTGCACACAGGAAACGTCTGCCAGCCAGCAATGCATGAGGCTGTTCCCAGACGGCGTCCCGTCCATGAGTTCTGACATGTGCCACAGCCAGCATCAGATTGTCATAGAAGAAAGGCCGTGAGATCAGTCCGTCAATTCCGCTGCCGGCCAGCATCGTCTGCACGCTCTCCTCATATGCATAGTCCACACAGAAGATCAAAAGCTTTTCATCCCCCATGCTCCGCAGCAGTTGCACCGCATCCGTCAGCATCTCTGCATTCAGGTAACCGGACAGTAAGACTACGTCCACCGCCTGCTCCCGCAGCATATCCGCTGCTTTTTCCGGGGAAGCACAAACAAAAAGTGTCACACCGATTTCTTTCAGGGAAGCCGTAAGGTTGCTGATCAAAAGTCCCTCTTCCGCTACCAGCAGCACAGACCCGATAGAAGCAGGAAAAACAACTTCCGGATCGATGGGATGGGTCAGTGTCACCTCAAAGCGACTGCCCACACCAAGCTGGCTCTCCACGCGAATCGATCCATGCATCAGATCTATCAGACTTTTTGTGATGCTCATGCCAAGGCCGGTGCCTTGAACCTTGTTAATCAGGGTGCTTTCCTCTCTGGCGAAGGGCTCATAAATCTTTTGTAAAAATTCCCGGCTCATGCCGCAGCCATTGTCAGTGACAGCTGTCCGGATCGTAACGTAACCCTCCTTCTCGCAGGGCAGCTCCTGTAATTCCATGCAAATCTTTCCGCCATAGGGCGTATATTTCACCGCATTGTTCAGCAGGTTCAGAATAATCTGCCGGATTCGGATACCGTCTCCCAACAGATATTCGTGGGTCAGGCCACGAAGCAGAATGGTAAACTCCTGCCCCTTTTCATTGCTCTGGGGGCGAATAATGGAATCGATCTGTCCGATCTGGTCTGCCACCTTAATCGGCTCCACATTGAGTACCACCTCATTGGATTCGATCTTGCTCATATCCAGAATATCATTGATGAGGCCTAACATATGCTGTCCGGAGGACTGGAGCTTTGTAATATAATAACGGATCTTTTCCGGATCCTCTGCCGAATATTCCATCAGATTTGCCACACCGATGATGGCATTCATAGGGGTGCGGATATCATGACTCATATTGGATAAAAACTGACTCTTTGCACGTGTGGCCTTCTCTGCCGTCTCCAAAGCCGCCTGTGTCTTTTCCTGAGCCTGCACCAGTTCCCGGTTAACCTGCTCTAAGTTCCTGGCATTCTGCTCACGCACTGCCATAAGCCGCTTGTCTCGCTGAATCCTCACCATCAGAATCGCTCCGGACAGAATGGCAACGAATACTACGATGGCAGTCATCAAAAAGGTACGCATCAGGGAATTTACCAGATGGGACGTATTGACAGCCACATCATCTGCAGACATAAGCAACAGCACCGCCCAATCGTAGTCCGGCAAGCGATCATAGACCAGGAAAAACTTTTTCTCCCCGATCCGCACATCCGTACAGACCATACCGGAAGGATCTCCTGCCTCCAGCACAGCAGAAAAGCTGCCCATATGGGGATATTCCTGCTCCTCCATATTGAGGTAGACATTGCGGCCGGAAAAATCGATGCCCTCCAACTGTCCATCAGATGCCATGACAAAACCGTTATAGTCGGTGATATAAGCAACATTTTGATTTTCAAATGCACTGGAGTGAAAGAAGGGCTGCATATCCGTCATGGAACGAAGCAGCAACACATAGGTCAGCTTTGCTCCATCTACTGTGATATGTTCCGTTAGCGGCATGGCAAATGCCATATAATTTTCATCATCCAGCCAGTTGGCGATCATGAAGCTCTGACGACTGGCTCCGGAGAGCCGGTCAAGTCCGGTCCACAGACCCTGTTTGCCCGCACCGGTATAGTAATGACCTTCTTCGTCAATCACACGAAAATAGATCTGCTTATCTGCCGGGCCAAAATCCGCCTCACCATGTGCCAGAATCTCTGTCAGCTCCTCTCTTGTATAGGAATCCGACTCATCCAGCGTATCCCGCAGCTTATCGATATATCCCCACTGGATATCAATCTGCACGCCCAGTTTTTCAAACAGCTGCGCACTTAGCTCCTCCAGCTGTGACACAGACTCATCATAAAGC
>CAVITM010000014.1:0-20860 GCA_963645455.1 Moraxellaceae bacterium
CTTCTAAGACCTGCTCAATATTTTCTCCGGTCTTTGCGGAAATCCGGGGGGCATCCTCTGCTTCGATGCCGATCACATCCTCGATCTCCCGGGCCACCTCATCAGGTCTGGCACTGGGCAGATCGATCTTGTTGATGACCGGGAACACCTCCAGATCGTGATCCAGGGCCAGATAAACATTGGCCAGGGTCTGGGCCTCAATGCCCTGGGCTGCATCCACCACCAGAATCGCGCCGTCACAGGCTGCCAGGGAGCGGGACACCTCATAGGTGAAATCCACATGTCCCGGGGTGTCAATGAGATTGAAAATATATTCCTCGCCGTCCCGGGCCTTGTAAATGATGCGCACTGCCTGGGACTTGATCGTAATGCCACGCTCACGCTCCAGATCCATATTGTCAAGCACCTGATTTTGCATCTCACGGCTGGTCAGGAGTCCGGTCTTTTCGATCATCCGGTCTGCCAATGTACTTTTTCCGTGATCTATATGTGCCACAATACAAAAATTACGAATCTTACTCTGATCAATCATAAAATAAAATTTTCCTCCGTTGTTCACTACTCATCGCTCATTTTAGCATAAACCGCTGACTCTGTCGATATTTTTCCCCCTTGGAAGAAATGTAAAAAAATCAAATTATATATTGACAGATGGGCACTCACCCGTTATGATTAACTAGTGTGCGTACATCAGATACGTCCGTGTCCGGCTCTGATGCAGCATGAGACGAATATTATGAATATTAAAAACGGAGGTATACGATTTTGGCAAACATCAAATCTGCAAAAAAGAGAATTCTTGTTACAGAGCGTAAGGCAGCAAGAAATAAAGCAATCAGATCCAAGGTAAAGACATCTATCAAGAAGGTAGACGCAGCCATCGCTGCAAAGGATCAGGCTGCTGCATCCGAGGCATTAAAGGTTGCCATCGGCGAGATCAGCAAGGCTGCTACAAAGGGAGTATATCACAAGAATACATCTTCCAGAAAGATTTCACGTTTAACAAAAGCAGTCAACAAAATGGCTTAATTAGTTTTTACAAAAAGATCCGAAAGAGACAACTCTTCCGGATCTTTTTTCGTGCAGGAAACAAACTTCCCTACACACTCAGATGATAAATGATCATTTCTTTTGCGGAGCCATCGACCCGCTCATCTGTAATATAAACCAAGAAGCTTCCATCATCCAGCACAGACCCGCCGCAAAGCCATGGATTGTTTGTACCAAACAGATCTTTATGAAATGCGCTGCCGATATAGGTGCCATCCTTTTCCCAGAGAAGGACTTCCTTGTAGTAGGCGTCCAGACCAATATAGCCTTTGTCCGTCTCAGCGACAAATTCAATGCTTCCCAGGCCTTCTCCGTCTTCACCGGAGAGGATCTTCTGAAGCTTTCCTTTTTTATTGTAGATAAACACCTTCCGTCCGGTTCCATCCACAGCGTCTCCACTGGCATAGATATGATCATCGTCTACTAAAAATGAACTGATCCAGTCAATATCATCAAAAGCCATGGACTTCGTCTTGACCTTTTCTCCGGAGAAGGTGACCTTTTGATACTCGGAACCTGCGTCAAGGACGCCCCATGTACCGGAAGGGCTGACCGCAAGCACGCCCTCCAGATCGTCATAATAGGTCTGTGCTCCATCCTTGATGCGAAGAGCCGGTACGCCGTATGATGAAAGCCACAGGGTTCCCTTCTCATCCGCAAAAATATACTCATAACTATGATCCAGTTTGATATCTTCTACATATGCCAGAGACGAACCGTCATATGAATAATGCTTCAGCAGATCCCCGAAGGGAAGATATACATTCTCACCGACCACTGCCCCTGCATACATACTGGCACTTTCTATCAGGATGCTTTTCGATGCAGGCACCCACTGGCTGCTTAAGGTAACATTGCCTGCCTTTGCCGAATAGGAACCGCCGGAGAAGGCCTGGCCTTCCCAGGACCAGGGCGGATCCACATTGCCGGTATCCTGCAGCTTGAAGGTCAGACCGGAAAGCAGCTTGTTGATACGCTGGTCTCCATTTTCTGCCCCGGTAATCTCCATGGAGATGGTGATCCCTGCATTTTCCACACGTCCCAGATAATTCAGAACCGGGACGCCCCAGTTCTCGCCTTCACTTAAGACACAGTCTGCGCCTCCAATATTGATTAAATCATACCCACCTTCTGCATACTTTTGCTGGTCAAGGTCGTACATGGTAAGGTAATAGCGGAAGTTGCTCACATCCTCCAAGCTGACAGAGATCGCCACGCTGATTTCCTGATCATAGGTGCCTGCGCCCTCCTGTTCCGGGACCTGATCCCGGTCAATGTCCGCGCCCTCCTCAAAGGGGATGGTCAGGCTTATATCCGTGTAACTATCCTCATCAAAAAGATAATATTCCGGCAGTACCCAGCCGTCTGCCTCATCATAGGTCAGCTCCACATAATTGGAAGTGATAGTTTGGGGTGAAACCAGCTCATAGGTGTCCTTTTCCTGCTGTGCTTCTTCTACATCTTCTGCATCTTCTGTCTCCCCTGAATCTACAGATGCACTGTCTGCCTGCTCTGCGCTGTCAGCGGTGCTGTCTGTCTGCTCCGATCTATCCGCCTCATTTGTACCACAGGCGGCCAGTGACAGAACCATGGTCATGGACAGAAAGAAAGCAATCGTCTTTTTCATGGCGTGATATCCTTTCTTCGTTAAAATTTGCCGCTCCGGCCAGAACCTCCGCCGCCGGAATGGGATCTGCTTCCACCTGAAGAACTGCTCTCGATCTTGTGGCGCGTCTGTGTCTTATGGGTAAAGATATCGTATCGTCCCGTCAGATCCAGGGTACCTGCTACGTAAGCGTTTGCGGTTGACTGCTTCTTTACGCTGCTTTTCGTCACAACCCAGACGCCTCCAACTGCAAGCAGTGCAATGAATAATGCAATTGCTACTGCAAAAACGATATAACCTGCCGGGCTTTCCCGTACCGGATCACCGGCTGCTGCTTTCTGCAGATAAACCTCACATTCCTCGATATAATCCTCGAAGCCGCCATACCAGTCATCGTTCCCGAAATCATCCAGAAAAACTTCCTCCAGCTGCTCCTGCCCGTATGCATCAAATGCATACTGGCAGTTGTCGCCGTAGCAGAACATGGCCCAATCCCGTTCCTTCATGCTCAGCAGCAGCATAATGCCGTCTCTGCCTTCGCCCTCGCCCATGGTATATTCATGGTAAATGCCATAGGTGGCCGTATAAACACCCTCAGTGCTGAAAGCCTGATAATCCTCCACGGTAACGATATAGACACCTACACCATATTCCGTGGAAACAGCCTCAGCCTTTTGTTCCAGTCCCGCCAGCTGGTCCTGGGTGAGAAGACCAGCCGCATCTGTCACATGATAGAGCTGTGCCTCGGCATAAACCGTGTTCACACAGATAGAGAGCATAGCCACCAGTGTAATCAAAAAACAGAGGATTCTTTTTCTCATCATCCATCACCCCCTTATGAAAACAGCCAAAGGATGGCTGCCACACCGGCGGCGACGAGGGGCGCCGCAATCGCTGCAAACAGTCCCAGTGCCCGACCCGCGCTGACCGGCAGTTGGCCTACCAGCCTTCCGGTCTGTCCGTTCATGGCAAAAAGAAAATTTTTCTCCTTCCATTTCGTGGACAAAAGCCAGACCGGCATCAGTGCATAATGCACCTTGCCGCGGTTCAGACGGATATTGGACCCTTTTTTTATTCGCATATCATAACCGGTTACGGTATCCTCCAGGGCCGCCTCAAAGGATCTCTTGCAGCGATCGTCTGCCCGGCCGTAGCACTCCTCCACACTCACATCATATTTGTCCGCTAAAAATCCCGGAAAATATGCCATGGAAAAAGGCTTAAGTTCGGAATAATCATAGGGCTCTATGGAGTCCATATACTCGTCCGGCATCTTGCTGGAGGCATCCACCGGCACCTTTTCAAAGGCCAGCTTTCCGCTGCGCATTACATCAAAATGATCGGTATCCGTAATCCGGTAGCCTCCGGAGGTATGGGTGTGGCTGCGTGTAGCTTCAAAGTTCACGCTGCCCTCGGCTGTGGCATCAAACATCCAGAAGGGAACGTAAATGCCCTTGACCTCCTCAATATGATTCGCCTCTGAAAATACCTTCGGCAGCAGTGGCTTTTTCCCGTAATGTTTTTTCAGTGCAGCGACTGCGTCCTCCTTGCTCAGCTTAAAAGGAAGCACATAGTCCGGCTTCAGCGCTCCGGAAAACTGTCCCGGAACGATGCTGGGATTGCCGCAGTAGGGACATGCACTGGCACCGGTATTGGCATCGCACAGGATCTCGGCTCCGCAGGAAGGACAGGAATAAGCCTTCATGCCCTCTGCATCGCTGCCCCAGTCCTCCTGCAGCCCGGAAGTATCCCAGCTCGATTCCTCGAACGAGGCTTCCTCCGATGCGGCGTTCCAAGAGGCCTGTGCTTCTTTCTCTGCAGCCTCTGCCGCCTTTGCTTCCTTTTCGGCATAGAGTGCCTCGATCTCGGCCACCTCAAAGCTGGATCCGCAATATTCACATTCCAGCCGCCCGGACGCACCCACAAAATGCAGCGGTGCGTCACAGGACGGACAATGATAATTGATTACTTGTGTTGCCATCTGGCGATCCCTCACTTTATTGCTCCACCACAGTATTCACAGCACCCATTCTCATCCGGAGTAGTCGTCGCACCACAGCAGGGGCAGACAACTGCGATCTTGGGAGCAGCTGCTGCCTCTGCCTGCTCACGTACATCTTTGCGCACCTGGGTGAGGGCTCTTTTGATCTCTCTTCCCATTTTTTTGTAATTATTGTACTCGGCATCCGTCTCCGGATTGAAAGTTCCCCGAAGCTGCGGCCCCGGTGTGATATCCACAGAGGAAGAGTTGATCTTAAAGCGAATCTCATCAAAATAGGGATTATTAACGTGAATCGTAATATAAAAATCATAGGAATATTCATAGCGGGGCGGATTGTAGCTAAGTTCCTTGCCGTCCTTACCCTGACGCATGATCTCCGTGCTGCTCTCGTCAATATCCAGATTACAGCCGGTCACATCTGCAAAATCCAGAACATCCGGGTTGGCCTCTGCTAAATCTCTGGCATCTGTCACCATAAATTTTCTCGCATCCTCATCTAACAGCACCTTCATATTTTTACCCAGGGTTCGGGTCGTATGAAAAGCTGCCACCTTCTCACGGTTTTCCTCTCTGTAGGCTAACTGACCCTTGACCTCTTCCACCGTACTGCCTCTGCGGTCTGAAAACCAGGGAGACAGCTTCCTGGCACATTCCTTGCAGAGATTGCCGTCCTCCAGCTTGCGGTTGCCCAACAGGCCGATCTTTTCGCCACAAATATCACAATATTTTTTATCAAACAGTCCCATAGGTATGAACCTCCTTTGTATTTACTGAATATCCCCATCATCGAAGGGATCACCGCACTCGGGGCAGAACTTCGGCGGATGTGCCGGATCTTCCGGCTCCCAGCCACACTTATCACACTTATACTGGGGGATGCCGGCAGGCTTCTTTGCGCCGCACTCGCTGCAGAATTTTCCTTTGTTTACAGCGCCGCAGGAGCATGTCCAGCCATCTGCAGATGCTTCAGGCTTCTTTGCGCCACACTCCGGGCAGAACTTTCCAGTGGCTGTAGCACCACAGGTACACTTCCATGCACCTGCCGTGGGAGCACTCTGCTGCATCTGCTGTGCCTGTGCCTGCTGCTGTGCGCCCATCTGGAACAGATTCTGTGCATTCATTCCGCCGCCTGCGTTCATAGCCATGCCCATACCCATAAAGCCGGTCATAGCCCCTGCCTCATTGGATGCTGCTGCCTTCATGGCGTCTGCCTGAGCGCCTACAAGCGTGGCTGCTGCCATGGTAGGATCACGCATAATGGCTGTGCGCTGTGCCTGCTTGATCATCTCGGCATCTTCCTCCGGCAGCGTCACGGAACCCAGAGCGATGCTGACAACCGTCAGTCCACGCAGCTGGCTCCATTTTGCGGAAAGTGCGGTATTCATAGCTTCTTCCAGCTCGGTATTGTGGCTGACGATCTGATTGGGACGAAGCTCCAGATCGGAAAGCTTGCCGAATGCAGGCTGCAGTGCGCTGATAAACTCAGTCTTCAGCTGGCTGTCCAACTCCTTGCGGGTATATTCCTGCTCTACATTGCCGCATACATTAGAATAAAACAGCAGCGGATCTGCGATCTTGTAAGAAAATACACCGGAGCAGCGGATGGATACATCCACATCCAGTCCGATCTTGGAATCTACCACACGGAAGGGAATCGGGCTGGGTGTGCCAAATTTGTTGTCCATAAGCTCCTTTGTATTGAAATAGTAGACACGCTGATCCTTGCCGGTGTCTCCGCCGTAAGCGAAACGCTTGCCGATGGTGCTGAAGGTCTGTTGGATGGTTTCGCTGAGATTGCCGGAAAAGATGGAGGGCTCGGTGGAAGAATCATAGGTGAATTCACCGGGCTCGGCACAGACCTCCACGATCTTGCCCTGCTCCACGATGATCATACACTGTCCGTCTGCCACGGCGATGCCTGAGCCATTTGAAATAATATTGTCATTGCCTTTTGTGTTGGAGGAACGTCCGCTGACCCGCTTCTGACCCTTGGTGACCAGCACCTCCTTAGGCATAGATTCGCAATAGAAAAATTCCTTCCACTGATCAGCCAGTGTACCGCCGACAGCTCCAAGTCCTGCTTTTATAAGTCCCATAATTTTTACCTCTCTCTCTTTATTTATTGTAACGTCATGCCCAGAGATCCTCGCCGGCCAGGACGTATCCCTACAAAAATACTAGTATAATCCTTAAAGTGTGTCAATCACGCCTGCCAAATAAGTAGGCGATACAGAGGTGTATACAAAATTATCCACCAAATGATCCTTCACTGCCTGCCGCACGTCGGCAGCAAGTATTTCATCAGCCTTCTCATCCACCAGCAGCAGCGTCCTGCAATGTCTCCCGCCCTCGCTGCTTTTCAGCTGGTTCAGAATCTTTTTTCTCGCATCTAAACTCCAAGGGCTCTGTTGATTTACTTCCATCAATAGTACATTGGCCTGGCTGGCAAGGCACAAATCCACGGTCTCCCCGGGTCTTGCAGATGTGTATACCATAAAGCCGAGATTGCTGTCCGTAAGTGCCTTTGTGATCGCTTCCGCAAACAATTCACTTTGCATATCCAATACGATTCTGCGCATGAAATCTGCTCCCCTCCTTCCTCTCTTATGTTTATTTATAGCACAGTTCCTTTTTTATTTCCCCCGCCGATTGGATAGGTTTCATGAAAACGCATTGCCGTTTTTTCGTCCGCATGCTACTATATATGGTGCTTATGAGTTGCTTCGCAGCAAGTGCTTCAGCCTGTGCTGAACAGTTACAATTTTACAAATATTCGAGAGGAGGATCAGGCGTGAACCAAACCACTGGAAAAAGATTGCTTGCATGGATGAGTGTCGTGCTGCTCATTGCATGTGCCATGTGCATACGATTACTTACCAGAAATGGCACGCTTCCCTCCCAGGTCGGACTGCTGCGCAACGCCATCCATTTTGCCATGCTTATCACATGGGGGATTTATATTCAGAAACGGATCATTCAGACCCAGGTGCGTAAGTTTCTGCTGGCGATTGTGGCACTGATGGGGCTATGGCTGCTGCTGAAAATGATCAACTATTCCATCGACCGCATGAATGTGAACCGCCATCTGTGGTATCTCTACTATGTTCCCATGCTGTTCATTCCTGCCGTTTCACTATTTATCAGTGCTTCGCTGGGCAAGGCAGAGGATTACCGCCTGCCCAGGAGGATGCGTCTTCTCTATGTGCCCACAGCGATTTTGCTGCTGCTGGTTTTGACCAACGACCGGCACCAGTTTGTTTTTTCCTTTCCCTCCGGTCGTATGACACCCCAGGACTATCGGCACGAGACCGGCTATTTTCTTGTGCTGGTCTGGATCATGCTGTGTGGTCTGGCTGCCTTTATCATTATGCTGAAAAAATGCAGGATTTCCCGCAGTAAAAAATTGCTGCTTCTGCCCCTGGTGCCACTGGCGCTGTCACTGGCCTATACCATCGCCTACATCCGGGGCTTCCACCCGGTGCTGCTGCTGGCCGGCGATATGACCGTCACCCAGTGCCTGCTGATTTTTATTGTGTTTGAGGGCTGCATCCAATGCGGACTGATCCAGTCAAACATCGGCTACAAGGAAATGCTGGAGGCCACGACTCTCCCCATTCAGATCACAGACAAGGATTTTTACACAGAAAACTCTTCCGCTGTCATGCAGGAATTGCTGCCGCCGGAACAGCTGTGTCAGATGACATCGGACAGCCTCTGCATAGACCAGCATATCCTTTTAAAACGGCATCCGATCCGCAGGGGCTGGGTTTTCTGGGAAGGGGATATTTCCCAACTGCAGCAGCTGGAAGAAGAACTGGAGCTGACCAGAGATGAGCTGCGTGACACCGGCAATATTCTGGCAGCTGAAAATGCCCAGCATGAAAAATATCTACGGCTGTCGGAGGAAAACCGGCTGTATGACATGATGGAGGAAGAGACCTCCGGGCAGATTGATCTGCTGCGAAAGCATCTGGCAGACATACGATCCGCGGGGGATCCGGTCAAAGCCGGACGTCTGCTGGGACAGGCCATCATTATCGGAACCTATATCAAGCGAAGGGATAATCTGATCCTGGTGGGTGCGCAGCGCGGCACGGTCTCCGCCCAGGAATTGCAGCTGTGCTTCAACGAATCGGTGGAAAGCCTGAATCTCTACGGCGTGACCTGCAAGGCCCGCATCGTCAGTGACCGTTCATTTTCCATCGAACAGGCCACAAAGATCTACGATCTGTTTGAAGCTGTCATAGAGACAGGGCTGGAATCATTGGAATCCCTGCTGATCTCTGTGGAATGTGGGGACGGGATCGAAGTAAATCTATGCGTTTCCTGCACAGAACTCCTAGATGGATTAAAAAAACATTTTCCCGCTCTTATATGGACGCAGGATGAAGACGGTCTGCAATATATCACCGTACAAACATCGGGACACTTGGGAGGGCAGACCAATGGATAAAATAAAAGAAAGCTTTGACCGGCTGCCTATCGCCGTCTGCTTTTTCGGAAAAGATGGCATCGTGCGGCTTGTCAACCACCAGATGCTGGCCGTCATGAACGATCTGCGGCCGGACGGCATACAGACCCTCACCGAGCTGGAAGCAGTCCTGACAAATCCGCCGGAGCATGTCAGCAGGCCAAATCCCCAGCTTCCTGTCTACCGCCTCTCGGACGGTAAAATCCTGCATTTTACGAGAGAAGAGATTGTTACAAAGGACGGAAAAAAATATACCCAGATCACTGCCTCCGACGTAACGGAGCTGACGCATCGCCAGGCAGAGCTGATGGACGAAAATGAGCGGCTGGAAAAAGCCAATGCCAGGCTGCGAGCACTTTTTGAAGAGATGCCAAAACTCATCCGGGAAGAGGAAACCCTTGCCGTGAAGCAGCGCATCCACGATGACATCGGTCACAGTATCCTGGTGGCCCGCAGGACACTGCTGCGGCAGGCAAGCCTGGCGGAGATTCAATCCTGCGCCTCTCTGTGGGAAGATTCCATCGCCGTCCTCTACCGCTCCAACCAGATGCGTGCCGAGTCAGATGCGCTGGAAGAGGCCATGGGCAAAGCCCGTGAAATGGGTGTTCAGGTGCTGACAGAAGGAAAAGCTCCAGGAACTCCCGCCATCCGCTCGCTTTTTGCTCTCGCCATCACCGAATGTGCGTCAAACTGCGTCCGCCACGCCGACGGCACCCGGCTGAATGCAGGCTTTGAATCAGACCATGAGCAGGTCCGGCTGACTGTGACCAACAACGGCAGGCCGCCACAGGAACAGATCCGGGAAGGCGGAGGACTTTCCATGCTGCGCACACGGATCCAGGAGACCGGCGGCCATATGGAAATTCTAAGCAGCCCCCGCTTTGCACTCATCATCAACCTGCCACAGGAGGAACTCATATCCAATGAACGTAATGATTGTTGAAGACCAACCCATGATCCGCAGTCTGTTAGAGAGCTATTTTCGCCCGGAGGACGGGCATCACATTGTGGCATCCATTCCCGGCGCAAAGCAGGCCGTGGACATCTGCCGCGTCAGTGCCGTCGACCTTATTTTGATGGATGTGCAGACGCAGAACCGTGAAAATGGGCTGACTGCCGTGAAAGAAATAAAAGCCATGCATCCAAAAATAAAAATCGTGGTGGTAACCTCGCTGATTGACAGCGCGGTGCTAGAACAAGCAAAATCAGCGGGCGCAGACAGCCTGTGGTACAAGGATTCTACAAAAAACCGACTGATGGATATTGTCGCTCAGACCATGGCCGGGGAACACATCTTTCCCGACGCACCGCCGCCGGTACAGATCGGTCTGGCAAAAAGTACTGAATTTACAAAAACAGAGCTGAAGGTGCTGCGCTATCTGCTTCGGGGATTATCCTACCCCCGCATCGCAGCGGAGATGGGCATCGAGATGTCCACCGTAAAATTTCATGTGGCAAATATGCTGCAAAAAACAGGATTTGAAAACAAGCTACAGCTGGCGCTGGCTGTCAGCGAGATTAAAATGATCGCCGATCTAGAGTAAGGTCTGTCCGCCCTACTTATAGTTTCTCTCCCGGCTGGCTTCCAAAATCAACAGCTCCACCGCGATATGCTCATTGAGCTGTCCGGTCTTGACTGCCTCCTCCATCTGGATCCCATAGGATAAAATCTCCTGAATGGTATCCGAGGACAGGCGGGAGGCCTGGGACAGGGAGCGACTGACTGTAAAGGACGGGATACCCACGGCCTTGGCCATATCGCCATGACTCGCTCCCTTTTTTTTCAGATCTTTGAGCTGGAACAAAATATTGTACTGTCTCGTAATGAGAAACAAAATCCGAAGCGGCGGCTCCCGCAGAGCCAGCAGATCCTCATACATCCGCATGGCATCTCCTCTGCGGCACCGGACGATGGCATCCACCATTTCAAAAACACGGTTGGTGACTGCCTGGGGACAGACTGCCTCCACATCGCTTTTTTCGATGGCATCCCGATCCATACAATAACAGATCAGCTTCTCCAGTTCCCGGTCCAAAGCGCCCATATCCATTCCCACACGGTCAAAAAACTCCCGCATGGCAGCCTGGGTGATATTTTTATTTTCACGCTTCAGCCGTCCCAAGATCCAGCGGGTCAAAGTATCCTCATCCATCTTCTTAAATTCCACGATCCGCCCGGATTTTTTCAGCGCCTTGTACATCCGGCTTCGCTTGTCGATCTCCGTCTCAACAAAGAGAAATGTAGTGGTCTGGGGCACCTGCTCCATATAATCCGCCAGATCGTCACAGCTGCCCTTGAAAAAGCCGCTGTCCTCCACGAGAATCATCCTTCGATCCGAAAAAAATGGCATGGTCTCTGCCAGATCGATCAGCTCCTTGGGATTCACCGCATTGCCCTGATAGGAAGCGAAATTCATGGTATCCCCCTCCGGCACCATGGCAGCCTTCAGCTTGTCCTTGTACTGCTTTATTAAGTAGGCTTCCTCCCCGAAGAAGAGATAGCTCCCGGCAAAGGTATGATTTTTTATATCCGCATCCACTGTTTTCATCCGCTACATTCCTCCTGATTTCTACCAAAAACGTTAAACCATATCCGAAAAAAAAGCAAGAAAAAAGAGCCAGGCATTTTCATGCGTGACTCTTTCATTTAAAACCTTTTAACCCTTTACCGCTCCGGCGGTCAAACCGTCTACGATCTGGTTACTGAAGCAGCAGTATACGACGATGGTCGGTACGATGGCGATGATGATGGCTGCGAACATCTGCACATAGTTTGTATTATAAGGTCCTACGAACTTTGACAGAGATACCGGCAGGGTCTTTTTCAGATCATCTGAAATAAATACCATGGCCAGCAGCAGCTCATTCCAGTTGGCCACAAAGCTCATCAGTCCGGTAACAAACAATCCGGTCTTTGACAGCGGTGCTGCAATGGCTGTGAAGCATTTGTAGATGGTACATCCATCGATGCAGGCAGCCTCAAAAATCTCCTGGGGCATATTCTCGAAAAAGCCTTCCATAATGTAGATGGTGATAGGCAGAGAAAATGTCACATAAGGAATGATCAGTCCCACGAGGCTGTTATACAGGCCCATTCCCGAAAACGTCTTAAACAGCGGAATCAGCACACAGTGAACCGGTACCATCATTCCGATGAGGAAATAGGTCATCATCAGTCTGGAATATTTCCAGCGCATTCTTGCGATGGCAAAGGCAGCCATGGATCCGATCACAAGGCTTAAGATCAGTGCCGTCACGCAGACGATGGCGGAATTGAGTGTCGCCTTGCCCAGATAACCGGCCGTCCATGCAAAGGTGTAATTTTCCCAGTGAATCTGTTTGGGCAGTGCAAAGGGCGAGCTGAAGATCTCCGCATTATCCTTGACTGATACAAACAGCATCCAAACCAGCGGTGCCAGATAGATAAAAGCGAGAATGATCAAAAACGCATAAATCACAATCTTCGCAATGCCTGGCTTTTTTCTTGTTGTATTTTTCATGTCAGCTTTCCTCCCCGCCACTACATTTCATAGGAATCGACCTTGACGAACTTGTTGATGATAAAGGTCATGATCAGGCAAAGCGCCAGCAGTACAACGCCGATGGCACTGGCATATCCGTATTTGAAATACTTAAATCCCTGGGTATACAGGTGAGTCGCCAGCACCTCTGTCTGGTGATTGGGTCCTGCCTCTGTCATGTTGTAGATCAGATCGAAGAACTTCAGGGATCCGATACAGTTCAGTGACATAGCAGTGGCTACCATCGGCCGGATCAGCGGCAGTGTCACATGGAAAAAGGCCTGTGTCTTTGTGGCGCCGTCGATATAGGAAGCCTCATACAGGCTCTTGTCAATGCCGGAGATCTGTGCCATGTAAAGCATCATGGACTGACCTACGTACTGCCAGAGTGCCACGAAAGCGATGACCTTCATGGGCAGGTTGATAAATCCGGATACATCCATGAGCCACAAGGGTCCCTCGATCCCCCAGGTAGCTAAGATCTGGTTGATACCCAGCTTGGGGCTGAAGATGAACATCCACAAAAGTCCCAGTGCCGCACTGGAGAGAACGCAGGGCAGATAGTATACATTTTTAAAGAAGTTTCTTCCTTTGTTTATATTGGTCAGCAATGCAGCCAACAGCAAGCCGATGGCCAACTGCGAGATGCACGAGAAGATCATAAAAAACAGAGAGTTTTTGAGCGCGATCCGCATGGTCTTGTCGTTCAAAAACAGCTGCTTGTAATTTTCGAGTCCAACGAATTCCGGTTTGGTCAGTGCATCATAGTTGCACAGTGAATAGTACAGTGACTGACAGATCGGAATAAACAGTACAAACGTAAATAAGAGAAATGCCGGTGCAATAAAAAAGACAATCGCTTTTTTATTTCTCAATAATTTGTCCATAAAGCCCTCCGGGATTTTAAAAGCTGCGGAGCCAGGAATCCCGGCTCCGCATAATTTTTACTGGTTCCAGACGTTCTGCTCGTAGAAATCTTCGATCGTCTGCAAGCCTTCCTCTACCGGTGTGCCAAGGTAAATAGATACCATTGCATCATCGAAGGCAGAACCTGCCTCGGTAGAAGCAAGTGACTCATTGTAGAATCCGAAGGTAGACTCAGCATTGCTGAATACGTCCATTACATAAGACAGCTGTGCCGGTGCTACGCTCTCATCATACTCTACATTTGTTACAGGGATCTTTCCACCAATTTCAGCGGTGTACTTCTGAGCTGTATCATCGGTAAAGTACTTGATGAATGCTAAAGCAGCTTCCTTGTGCTCGGTAGTTGCGCTTACTGCTAAGCTGTCAGATTTTGCGATGACTCTGCCGTTTGTTCCAGGGAATGCGAATACGCCGCACTTGTCCTCGAAATCAGGGTTGGAGCCGTTGATCTGAGCGATTGCCCAAGAGCCCTGGATCAGCATTGCTGCTTCTTCGTTGTAGAAGTTAGCAGTAGCTACATCGTTGGTATCTCCTGCTGCTGTAGCCTGGAAGTACTGGGAAAGCTCTAACATCTTGTTCACTGCTGCTACAACATTATCATCTGTCCAGTGAGCGGTTCCTGCATTGATAGCATCTAAGTCTACGCCCTCTGCGTCACACAGATAACCTGCTAACATGGATAAGCACCATGCAGTACCTGCGGAAATAGTGAGAGGTGTATAGCCTGCTGCCTGCAGCTTCTCACATGCATCCAGAAGTCCGTCCCAATCGGTAGGCATGGTAGTGATGCCAGCTGCCTCGAACATCTCTGTATTATAGAATACACAAGCTGCTGCGATATTTAAAGGTACTGCATAGATCTTGCCGTCATAGGTCTGCTGAGAGAAAGCTGCCTCGCCGCCGTTGAAGGTATCGATCCATCCGTCTGCCTTGATATCCTCGGTCAGATCAGCTGCTATGCCGGGCTCTACATAAGTGTCAAGGTTGGGTCCGGGGCTTACGATAAATACGTCCGGTGTCTCATTAGAAGCAACCAGAGCGTTCAGCTTGGTGTAATACTCCTCTAAGTTGGTGGTGATAGGTGTTACATGATACTTGCCTTCGTAGTCCTCATTGAAACGGTCAACTACATCCTTGTAGCCTAAGGAAATCAGATCCTCTGTGGCATTCAGGTCATCCCAGAACATCCAGGTGATCTCTTCTGCTTCGCCGTCATCAGATGTAGCTTCTGCAGTATCTGTGCTGCTGTCTGAAGCATCCGAGCCGGTGTCTGTGCTGCTGCCGCAGCCGGCAAGTAATGTAGTCATCATTGCCGCCGTAAGTAATACGGATAATACTTTCTTTTTCATTATCAAATTCCTCCCTATTTTTTGATAATTTACGTAACCATTCAGCTCCATCCGTAAAAGCACTGTCTGGCTCTGAGCAGTTATCTTTGCTACATCTACAGAATAGCAAACCGGGGCATAAGATGCATTCAAATAGTTGCCTTGTAAATATCAATTATTGCTATGCTTTCAATTCTTGTTATAGACTATATGTCTATATTGCACAAGTTATATTGTCGGAATTTGTGCATATTTACTTTTTGTTTCTCGATCGAAAGGTTTTTACGTAGAAAAAGCTGTGAATTTTGCATTGATTTTTCTGAATTTTATGTTATGATAGGCATAACAAATCGCAAATTTTTTAACAAAGCAGGTCGTCTTTTTCTGTAAAATAGCAATTTTTGATAATTGCAGCAATTTTTACCTAATCCGGAAAGGAGCTCCACATGATCGAATCATTGCAGGGCATCAAGGAAACCGTCAATTACAAGCAGGTCAAGGGCTTTGTACTCTTTGACAATGACGAATACGAATCCTATCCGTCCCACTGGCATACCCCCATTGAGATCATTGTGCCCATTGAAAACGGCTATGAGGTCAGCTGCAAGGGAACGACCCACCATTTGGAAGTGGGGGATTTCTTTTTTATCAACTCCGGGGTACTCCACACCCTGACGGCGCCTCCTACGGGAGAACGGCTGATCTTTCAGGCAGATTTTACACTGCTGCAGAACGTCTCCGAGATCGAGGCGGTGCTCTCAAGCATTCCCTCCGTGCTGCATATCACAGCGGAAAATGCCTCCGATATCCATGCCAAGCTGCTAGAGAATATGGGAAAAATCAAAGAAGAATATTTTAGTGGGAATGTGCTCTGCGGCGCCGTGATCTATGCCAGTCTGCTGGAGATGCTGGTCCTCATCGGCCGCAAATATACCGGCGAGGGCATCCGCTCCGAGATCACCCATACTAAGCAGCAGGAATATATGACCAAATTCATCTATGTCTGCCAGTATATTCAAGAGCACTGCACCGAGGACATGACACTGGATGACGCTGCTGCGCTGGTGGGCTTCAGCAAGTTCCATTTTACCCGACTATTCAAGGACTTTACCGGATGTTCCTTTTACAAATATTTGAACCGCAAACGCATCGAACACGCTGAGCGGCTCCTCATCGATCCGGAGATCTCTGTCACGGAGGTGGCCCTGCAGTCCGGCTTTTCCAGTCTCTCGTCCTTTATCCGGATGTTCAAGATCATCAAGGACTGTACACCTACGGAATTTCGCAAAATGTATACATGTGAATAAAATATCGCCCGGGTGTTATGCACCGGGCGTTTTTTTATTCCACATATCCAAAGCCTAGGATCGTACATTTTTTATCCAGATCCCCCGGTGCAATCTCCACACGCACCCTATGGGCTGCGCTCTCCTGCCCGTTGAAAAGAAGCAGAGCGTTCGTATGGAGCCAGTCCACCTCATGGGGATCATAGGTGCGAACCAATGTATCATCCACATAGATGTTTGCCTTCGCCGCATCCACTTCGCCGCTGTCCTTGCAGATGACAAAGAGGGATCGGCAGGTAATCTGCATCAAAAAAGGCTTCGGCTCACAGAAGCTGCCGTCATACATCCAGTTGTAGGGCAGCTGAGGCGCCTGTTCCAGATACAGGTCCCGCTCCACGCGCTGCAGCTGTGTATCTGTCATGGAAAAGCCACCGCAATCAATATGAGCCTTTTCGTAGGTGTCTTTTTTATCCAGCAGGCGAACTGACTCATAGGAACAGCCGATAGCAGGCGCTCCGTCAAAAATCGTAGGGGCTGTATCCTGATCCCCAACGCCTCTCTCTTCCACGCTCTTTTTTACCTGTACAAACAGATAGGCCAGGCAGTCCGCCATGATCGAATGTCCCAGGTTGGTGGGATGAAAGCGGTCATAGAAAAACTGGTTTTTCGTCAGCAGGCGGATCTGCGGATCATAAAACTGCGGTACCACTGCATCCCGCACGCTGACCATAGGCAGATCATAACGCAGTCCCACCGGTGACAGCCGTTCCTGCAAATTCCAGTCATCCGCAAATACAGAGAAAAGTAAAATCACAGCCGGATGCCAGGAAAGCCCTAAAATCTTCCGCACAAGGCTCTCGTAGCAGTCTCCTTTTGTCTCGTCGCCGTCATCATTGACCGCAAATTCTACGATCACTACATCCGGCCGGCATCCATTCCGCAGCACATCCCGTTCAAATCGGATCACCCCAAGCTCCGAAGATGTGCCGCCCACACCTGCCTTGATAAAATGCACATTCTTCTGTCCGCCGGTCAGCTCCTGAAAATGCAGATAAGACTGATAGGCATAGCACTCGGTATTAATAGGCGTCGCCCCGGCGCCCTGAGTGATGGAGCCGCCGATGTAGGCCAGCGTCACGTCCTCCCCTGCCTGGGCACGGCGAATCGCCTGGTAGAGCCGGCAGGTATTGCCGGTTTGCACTAAGGAACGGGCAATCATCCCCCGATAGGCTTCTGAATCCCGATCTACCGCCAGATCCTCCAGGGCAGGAGGCACCTCATAGCCGTCATTGCAATAGAGACGCACACTCATGCGGCCCAGCTGCTCCGGGGGATCCATATAGAGCAGAATCTGTCCCGGCACGTCATCGTCCTCCTGCCAGTCCATGTCAGCCAGATAAATCCGGGTCTCGGAGCCATCTGCCGCAAACTCTGCCGTCAGCTTCGTTCCGCCGCCATAGAGGTCATGAGCTCCATACATCTGAAAAACGAACTGCACCTGCCGGGTCTTGTCCGGCAGCTCCACCGATATGCCGATGCTATGGACCAGGCGGCGAAAGCCTGCTACCGTAGAGAGCATAGAAAGCATCTCTTCGTCCTCTATATTTCCTGCGATCTGCGCACTGTTTTCCAGTCGGCCCATATCCTGATAAAAATACTGGACACCTCTGCCGTCCGGTTCTCTCGCTCCGAAGATCTCCTTATCCCTGATGATGTAAAAATAAGGCCTTTTTTGTTCCGGATCCTTTGGTGCCGCGATTCCTGCTGACATAAAATATCACCTCTTGTTTCATATCAAGACTCGCACGGAGTCACCCCACTGCGTTAATACTCCACCGGCGTAGTCTCGCCCTCCAGCTCAACGGTAAACAGGTCATTTTTCCGTCCGGTAAGCTGCGTGCTCCGCTCACCCGGCTGCTGTCCGCCGATGGAGATACGGAAGGCTCCGGGCTCTACCACGCAGGAACCATCCTCTAAGATGATGGCAAAATCTCTCGCCTGCAGAGTCAGAGATACTTCCTTTGATTCTCCCGGATTCAGCTGTACCTGCTTCACGCCCCGCAGCTGCCAGATAGGCGTCCGTGTGGAGGCTTCCACATCCTGCACATAGACCTGTACCGGCTCATGCTGCACATAATCGCTCTCATTTTTCACATGGACACGTACCGTCACCGCATCGCCAATGACTCCCTTCGTCCGGTCAATGGATGCGTCGGAATAGGTAATATTTCCGTAGGTCAAACCATAGCCAAAGGGATAGAGCGGCCTTCCCTTAAAATAACGATAGGTGCGGTTATTCATGGAATAATCCTTAAAATCAGGCAGATCCTTTGTGGATGCATAGAAGGTCACGGGAAGTCTGCCGCCCGGTGTGCATTTTCCAAACAGGACATTGGCAATGGCACGGCCGCCCCGGGCGCCCGGATACCAGGTCTGCACGATGGCGTTGACATGCTCGTTGGCCCAGCTTAAGTCCATGGCGCTGCCTGTCTCTACCAGCAGGATCACCGGCTTACCCACTGCTGTCACAGCCTCCAAAAGCTCCTGCTGCAGTCCCGGCAGGCGAAGATCCAGCTTATCTCCGCTGGCATAGGCATTGCCCGTGTCTCCCTGCTCACCTTCGATGGTGGCGTCCAGTCCCAGACAAAGGATAACTACATCCGACTGCTCTGCCGCAGTGAGAGCCTCCGCAAAGCGATCTTTCTTATGTGCCAGAGGCTCTACCTTATCCTGATAGAGATGGCATCCCTGTGAATAATAGATCCGTACATCGTCCCCCACAAACCGACGGATGCCATCTACCGGAGTCACATACTCTGAAGATGTGCCCACATAATTGCCGATGAGACCGTCTCTGGAGTCCGCATTGGGTCCGATCACTGCGATGGAATGCAGCTTTTCCTTTTTCAGCGGAAGAACCCCATCATTTTTCAGCAGCACCATGGAACGCTCTGCCGCTTCTATGGCCAGAGCCACATGCTCCTTACACTCTACCTTCTCATAAGGAATCTCATCATAGGGCGAGGGTTCCGTTCCCATCATGCCCAGACGGATGCGCACGTCCATCAGCCGCTCCACAGCCGCGGTGACCTTTTCCTCGTCTAACAAGCCCTCGTCATAGGCTTCCTTTAGATGCAAAAATGCTGATCCGCAGTTGAGATCACAGCCGTTCTCCACTGCCATGGCTGCTGATTCCTCTACGGTATTGGTCACCTTATGGTTCTCATGGAAATCCAGGATGGCCCAGCAGTCAGATACCACATGACCCTCAAAGCCCCACTCATCGCGCAGAATCTCCTGCAGCAATGTATGGCTGCCGCAGGCAGGCTCACCGTTCACCCGGTTGTAAGCCCCCATCACAGCTTCCACACCGGTATCGACGCAGCGCTTGAAGGCATACAGATAGGTATCATACAGATCCTGTTTATTGACCTGCGCGTCAAAGGAATGACGGTCTGCCTCCGGTCCGCTGTGTACCGCAAAATGCTTGGCGCAGGCGGCTGCCTTGAGATGCTCCGGGTCATCTCCCTGCAGACCCCGGACATAAGCCGATCCCAGCATTCCGCTGAGATAGGGATCCTCACCATAGCACTCCTGTCCACGTCCCCAGCGCGGATCACGGAAAATGTTCACATTCGGTGCCCAATAGGTCAGTCCCTTGTAGATGCCACGGTCATTTTTCTTTGAAAACTGATGGAACTTGGCACGTCCCTCCGTCGCTACCGTATCTGCGATCTGTTTCAAAAGCTCTGCATCAAAGGTGGCTGCCAGACCGATGGCCTGGGGATACATGGTGGCATCACCGGCCCGCGCCACGCCATGCAATGCCTCATTCCACCAGTTATATTCCGGGATTCCCAGCCGCTCAATGGCCGGCGAATCATACAGCATCTGGCTCAGCTTTTCCTCTAAGGTCATCTGGGCGACTAATTGTTTTGCATATGCTCTCGTTTCTACACTCATCACTGTTCTCCCTCAATACGTAAAATTTCCCTTGCTACACTCAGTGTAACGTTTTTACTTTGAGGGTACTATTGAATTCGTGCCATGTTTTTCAAAGTATTTGCTATTTTGCAGCGGTTACCATATTTTCTCTGCAATCTCCGCATCGGTGGCAGCTTTTTCCCGATTCCAATCATGATAAGATTCATGATATCCAAGTCGCCTTTCCACTGGCAGCTGCCCAGCAGACAATCGTTCGTCAAGTGGATATGGTTCATGCTATGTCCTGGCATATTGAAGCAGATCCAGATCGAATAGACGCGCTGCAGATCGTTAAAATCTGATTTGGCAAAATCCCGTTCAGCCCTTCATTCACTTCCGCATTTTCCGTGTTGAGCCCGATAATTCGCTCACCCTTCTGGCCGAGGGACTCATTTGTCATGCCCGGATCGATAGGAACGGTTCCGATCAGTGGCTCTCCCTCGATGTATGCCACCACATCTTCCGGATTCATTCCAAAAAACTCATCCACCGTCCGCACCAAGATGTGGGCCAATATAATCTTCTGCCCCAGGATACGTTTGGCACGCTCATCGTATTGCGCTTCCTCGTCAGTGACCTGCACCGCATTTTTTATTTCTGTGTTCACCTAGAATCCTCCTGTGTAAAATCGCAGGATTCTCTGGTTCTATTCCATCACATCAAATCCCGCTTTGTGAAATTAAAT
>CAVITM010000015.1:0-19934 GCA_963645455.1 Moraxellaceae bacterium
ACATCGAGCCGAGGTTGAAGAGAAAGCGCGACGCCGTCCGGGCAATCTGAGCAGTCTGACGGGTACCGCCGAGCCAGCAGTCCAGGTAAACCACGCGGGAGCTACGGCCGGTTTCACAATAGAACCTTCGCGGGAGTTTTTTCGAATCTAGTGCACTGCCGCAAACACAGCCGCCCCATGTGCAGGGAGGAGCATCTCCAGACTGCCCTCCCTCACCTGATAGCGGATCGGTGCAAAAGAATAGCCCTCATCAGCGGTGACAAGCAACCGGTTCATCTCGCAGTTTTGCCGCAGGCCTGCCGCCCAGACAGACTGCTTCACCCGCCGCGGCTTATCATCATTATTGATCAGAATCACCAGCTGTTCCTCCCGATTAAAACGGGCATAGGCCAGATACTGCCAATCACCGGACAGTGGTTTCAGCGAGCCGGTGCGAAGCGCCGGATGACTTCGGTGCAAAGCGATGATCTCCTTGTGGAAACGAATCAGATCCTCATTTGGATTGTCCCACGGATAGGTCCTGCGGTTGTCCGGATCGGTAAAGCCGCACATGCCTGCCTCATCGCCATAGTAGAGCGTCGGTGCCCCCGGCCAGGTCATGAGCATCACCACCGCCTCACGAAGCACTGCCTCATTCACGCCCTCTCCGGCCGCATGAGCTCCCAGCTGCTCCGCACGTCCCACCTTATGATTCGTCCGCGTCAGGAAACGGGAATGATCATGATTGGACAGCTGATTCATGGCACATTGCATAGAGGGAGTCAGAAACTGCGTCATATGATGCTCCATGGCCTCCCGGAAATCATTGGCATTTCCAAGGCGTGATCCATCATAGCCGTCGGAATGCTTTTCCATACCAGTCAAAAACCAGGTCACCGGCTCCATAAAGGCACTGTAATTCATGAGAGTATCCCATTGATCACCTTCCAGCCACTCCGACGCATCTCCGTAGTGCTCCGCCAGGATGATGGCATCCGGATTGGCCGTCTTAACCGCACGTCTGAAATCCTTCCAAAAACGATGATTAAATTCCCTGCTGTGTCCCAGGTCTGCCGCCACATCCAGCCGCCAGCCATCGGCATTGTAGGGCGGTGACACCCATTTTTTTCCAATCTCAAGAATCTTCGCATACAGCTGGGTCGAATCCTCATAATTCAACTTTGGCAGCGTATCATGTCCCCACCAGCCTTCATAGGTCGTATTGTAAGGCCATGCGCCCTGGTCCTGAAAACGGAAATAATCATGGTATACGCTGTTTTTCTCTATGTAAGCGCCATTTTCGTAGCTTGCATTCTCGTGATAGAGTTCCTCCCTGTCCATCCATTTATGGAAAGAGCCGCAGTGGTTGAACACACCGTCCAAAATAACACGAATTCCCCGGGCATGCGCCTCCTCCACCAGCTGGATAAACAGCTCATTGCTGGCCTCCAGATTCTCCTGGGCTGTCACACGCTGCATGTATTTGGTGGCATGACGGTTGTCCCGGTCTCCGGGAGCGAGGCATTCGCCACCATCCCGGAGGATTTTTCCATAGTGGGGATCGATATAGTCATAATCCTGACTGTCATATTTGTGGTTTGAGGGCGATACAAATAATGGATTAAAATAGATCGCCTCTATGCCAAGCTCCTGCAGATAGTCCAGCTTTTGCCGCACGCCCTCCAGATCTCCGCCGTAAAATTCTGCCACAGAAAAGCTGCCGGGCACCTGATTCCAGTCCCGCATCTTGCGGCTGCCCTCGCGAATATAAAAATACTCGTTGTCCTCCACATCATTGGTGGGATCCCCGTTGTAAAAGCGATCCACCAGAATCTGGTACATCACCGCGCCCTTTGCCCAGTCCGGCGTATGGAAGCCCGGGCGGATGCAGAAATCGTACCGGGGCCGATGCTCTGTCGTCACACCGCAGCGGTCATAAAAGCAATGCAACGCACCGGTACATACCTCAAAATAATAATAGAAGCGCTCCGATCCCAGGGGAACCATGACGCTGAAATAATCGAACTCATCCTCTGTCTCGGTCTTTCGCATAACATAGCGCTTGTCACCGCTATGCAGCCATACAATATCCACATTATTAATGGACGCACGAAAACGCAAAATCACGGTGGAGCCAGCCTCCGGCTCCGGTGGAATCCGATAGTCCGCCGTACCGTCCGAAAACAGTCCGTTCTTTTTTAACACCGGACGCATCTGCATCATATACTGCATCTGGCAGTTCATGTCGTAGGGGGAATATTCTCTCATAATGATCTCCGATTTGTTTTTTTATGGAAAGTAAAAAAGACAGGACTCTTCGTCACTGCCTTTTTTAGGAGAAGGTATTTTTACTATGGGGTGTAGCAAAAATCATATAATGTATTGGGGGTTTTTACAGTTATTATAATAGCATGAGTTACCCTCGAAGTGTGCACAAACTTCACAAAAATCAGCATGTTTTTTTGTGCACTTTTACATCAATATCTACTTAACTACACGAAAATCCCTCTCCATTTTGCATAAGACTACGTATCTGTTCAGAACTGTCTGAACAGATACGAGATTTTCCTTTGATTTACGCTTCAAACAGTGCTTCAAACTCTTCCCGTGTGATCTTTTCCTTTTTGATCAGAAGCTGTGCGCAGCGCTCCAACACATCCCGGTGGGATAAAATGATCTCACGGGCCTTTGCATAGCTCTCATCAATGATCCGCTTGATCTCCTCGTCGATGGCACCTGCGACGCCTTCGCCGTAACCACGCTTGTGGGCCAGATCCCGTCCGATAAACACCTCGTCCTCATCGTTGTCATAATTGATGAGACCGACGCGCTCGGACATACCGTATTTTGTGACCATAGCCTTGGCCATGGCAGTCGCCTGCTTGATATCCTGGGAAGCGCCGGTGGTAATATCGTCAAACACCAGCTCCTCAGCCACTCTGCCGCCCAGATCTACCACGATCTCCTGCAGCATCTTCTTTTTCGATAAGAACATCTCATCCTTTTCAGGCAGCGGCATGGTATAGCCTGCTGCGCCGCTTCCGGTAGGAATGATAGATACCGTATAGACCGGTCCCACATCCGGCAGCACGTGGAAAAGGATGGCGTGTCCCGCCTCGTGATAGGCAGTGATCTTCTTTTCTTCCTCGGAGATCACCTTGCTGTGCTTTTCCGCTCCGATGCCTACCTTTACAAAGGCCTGCTTGATGTCCTCCTGTATCAGATAGGGGCGGTCATTTTTTGCTGCAAGAATAGCAGACTCATTCAAAAGATTTTCCAGATCCGCACCGGTAAAGCCTGCTGTCGTCTGGGCGATCTGCTCCAGATCCACATCCTCAGCCAGAGGCTTGTTCTTGGCATGCACCTTCAGGATCTCGCTTCTGCCTGCCACATCCGGTCTGCCTACGGTCACCTTCCGGTCAAAACGTCCCGGACGCATGATGGCCGGATCCAGAATATCCACACGGTTCGTCGCCGCCATGACGATGATACCTTCATTGACACCAAAGCCGTCCATCTCTACCAACAGCTGGTTCAACGTCTGCTCCCGCTCATCATGGCCGCCGCCCATGCCGGTGCCACGTCTTCTGGCTACCGCATCGATCTCGTCGATAAAGACAATACAGGGCGCGTTGCGCTTGGCATCCTCAAACAGATCCCTGACACGGGAAGCACCCACACCTACAAACATCTCCACAAAATCAGAGCCGGAAATACTAAAAAACGGAACGCCTGCTTCACCTGCTACCGCCTTGGCCAGTAACGTCTTGCCGGTGCCCGGAGGTCCTACTAAAAGAACGCCCTTGGGGATTCGTGCACCAAGTCTGGTATATTTTTCCGGCGCCCGAAGAAAATCCACCAGTTCCTCCAGCTCTTCCTTTTCCTCCTGAAGTCCGGCTACATCTGAAAAGCCCACCCGCTTGTCATTTGGTCCGGACATCCGGGCCCGGCTTCTGCCGAAATTCATCATCTGTGCATTGCCGCCGCCCGCCTGGTTGTTCATGATGGCATAGAAGATAAACATCGCCACAAACATCAAAAGCAGCGGAAGCAGGGAGGTCAGCCAGCTCTCTGCCGGCACCTTCTCCATCACATACTTGGTAAAATGATACTGGTCCATCAGATCAACAACAGACTGGGTATCAAATACATAAAAGGTCTCCTGGGTGGAATCCGACAGCGTCACCTGCACCGTGCCGGTAGGAATGTCCCGGCTGGGGGATATGTCAACCGCCGTCACCTTGGAATCACTCAGGTCATTCTCAAAAAGAGAGAGATTATAGTCACTAGTCGCCGTGGTATTGTTTCCGAATGAAAACCACAGGAAAATCACTCCTATGATCAGCAGAAAATAAAGCACCACGCCGCGATAATTTCGTTTCAATACAAGCCTCCTCTACTGCTCATCAAATTCAACCACACCGATATAGGGGAGATTGCGGTAATGCTGGTCATAATCAAGTCCATAACCTACAACGAACTTGTTAGGGATCTGGAAGCCCACATAATCCACATCCACATCTGTCACACGCTCCTCGGGCTTGTCAAGCAGGGTGCAAAGCTTCAGCGACTTCGGTCCTCTCTGCTGCAGATTCTCAAGCAAATAAGCCAGTGTGCGTCCGGTATCGATGATATCCTCTACCACCAGCACATTTTTTCCTGTAATGGGGGTATCCAGATCCTTGATGATGCGCACATTTCCGGATGAACGGGTCTGGGAGCCATAGCTGGATACAGCCATAAAATCCAGCTCTACCGGCACAGATACGTGCTTGGCCAGCTCGGTCATAAAAAATACGCCGCCCTTTAAAATACACAGCATATAAATATCTTCGCCCTCATAATCCTTGCTGATCTGTGCGCCCAGCTGTGCGATCTTCTCCGCTACCTCAGCCTCACTAATCAGCTCATGAATCGTCTCACTCATCTTCTTTTCCTCCGCGATATTGTACTTTTAAAATTCGTCTGGTATGTGCATCTACCTTGTAGTAGTCACTGATCCGATATCCGATGACCCACAAAATATGTGACCCGTCCGCCAGCAAAAGCAGCTGATCCCGCTGCGGGGCAGGAATCTTTTCATTGATCAGATAGCTCTTCAGCTTCTGCACATGCCCCTCGCTGTCAATGGTCAGATAATCGCCGCTCTGGCGCTTCCGGATCTGCACATGATGTTTTATTTTATCATAATCAAAGCATTTCGTATACTTTTTTTTGGAAATTTCAAACCCCGGCTCATAATCGAGAATCTCCATGTAAACCCGGCCCTGGGAATTCTTTTCTTCTGACTCATTTTTACGGTTTTTTGCCAGCTGGATTCCCTCATAATCCCGTCTCGCCCGCACCTCATAGGGCAGTGTCAGGCTATGCCCCACCTGATGGGAAAACAAATCCACGAGCGCCGCAATATGCCTGGCCTGAAGATCCTTTGAAGCCTCTGCGCAATGGGACAAGGCGCGGTAAAGCACCCGACGTTTAAGCAAAGGCTCCTCCTGCTGCAGACCGTCCCCGATCAAAAGTGATCCATCCGGGAGCAGCCCTACATGCTGCTCATACACTGCATCTGTCTGGCCTTCCAGATAGTCCTCTGTCTCCTGAAGCAGCGCGGCACTGTCGCACAGATGGCGGATGGCCTGGGTATTGAGCTGAGTAAGCACCGGCAAAACCTCCAGCCGCAGCCGGTTTCTCGTATAGGAGCAATCCTGATTGGTCACATCCTCTCTCCAGCAGGTGCCATGCGCCCGCAAATAAGTCTCAATCTGCTCTCTCGTAACATTGAGAAGAGGGCGGATATAACGGTCTCTGCTGGGTCTGATTCCCCCAAGGCCCCGCAGATCACTGCCCCGGATCAGCTGCCAGAGCATGGTCTCCGCCTGATCCTCCCTGTGATGGGCCAGTGCGATCTTCACCCGGGCATCCCGGCCCGCAGCCGCCTCCCATGCGTCCGCCTGGCGTTCAAAAGCTTGAAAACGAAGAATCCGGGCAGCCTCCTCCAATGAGTAGCCCTTCTCTTTTGCATAGGCTCTCGCATCCACCTGCACCACCTGACAGGGCAGCTCCCGATCTTTGCAATAATCCTCCACAAAACGGGCATCCGACAGGCTGTCTGCCCCCCGGATGCCATGCTCCACGTGAATAATATGAAGGGAAAATCCCAACTCCTCCGACAAATGAAGCAGCACCTGGGCCAGACACATAGAGTCCGCCCCGCCGCTGACTCCGGCCAGCACCAGATCTCCCGGACCGATCAGCTCTCGCTCCTCAATCAGTTGCTTTACCTGTACCTCCAATGCCTCTCCCATGGTCTGCTCCCCCGCAATGCGTTTTTCACAAAATAAAGATAGGATCTGAAAAAACACCCTTGTGCTTCCTCAAATCCTCTTTACAGCTTCCTCATCTGCCTCTCATGCGTCACTATTCCTCTTCGCGGTAGATGATCTCATCATCATAATACAATCCGTACCGGTGCGCCTCTTTTTCGATGTACTCCTGGGACTGCATGTCCTTTTCCTGCTCCGCCAGCTCCTGCTGCCTGGTCTCCTCCTCAAGCTTTTGCTCCTGGTAGGCCTGCTCCTTGGCAGAAAGCTCCTGATTTTTATGGTATAGCTTTACAATCTGGGCGGACATCAGCGCCAGTAGTAAAAATACCATGCAGGTAATGCACAGCCGCGCCATCCGATTTTGCTTTTTCTTTCTTCTAACCATCTGCTCACTTCCTCTGGTCAATCAAGTTCCATAAGCCTATTGTACCTATCCTTGCCCTCTTTTTCAACCTTTAGATGTAAGAAAAAAGCTCCGCCGCCTCATCCTTTTTCGTGGTCTGGGCGATGGCCTCCACACGCACCTTTACCGTCTTCGTGCCAAAGGCGATCTCGATGATATCACCGACCTTGACGTTTAAGGAAGCCTTGGCCACTTTTCCGTTGACAAGCACACGGCCTGCATCACAGGCTTCGTTTGCGATGGTTCGGCGCTTGATCAAACGGGATACCTTTAAAAATTTGTCCAGTCTCATGTGTTACTCCTTTGATACCGAAAAAGGCGAGCCTCCATGCAGAAGCCCGCCCTCACCTTTTATCCTATCGAACTATGCGTTTAAGCTGTCCTTTAATGCCTTGCCGGCCTTGAACTTCGGAGCCTTGGATGCTGCGATCGTCATCTCCTTGCCGGTCTGGGGATTGCGTCCGGTTCTGGCAGCGCGCTCAGATACCTCAAATGTACCAAAGCCAACCAGCTGGATCTTCTCACCCTTCTTTAACTCCTCAGCTACAACATCTGTAAAAGCCTTTAAAGCAGCCTCTGAATCCTTCTTTGATAATCCTGTCTTCTCAGCCATAGCTGATACTAATTCCATCTTGTTCATGGTGTTTCCTCCTATTGGATGTCTATTCTTGTCTATAATTCGTCAAACATAAGCTTCACTCGAATTACCTACGCATATATTTATACTTGGTTTTTCCTATCTTGTCAAGGAAATTCGCCCTTTTTCACGTAACTATTCAGCTTAAAAAATCTACAGCATTTTTTTAATCATTTCCAGCAGCTTTTCTCCCAGATCCTTTGCCTGATCTGCCGCATCACTCAGGGAGCTTCCCTTGACGCCCAGGTAGAACTTCACCTTCGGCTCTGTACCGGAGGGCCGTACACATACCCATGCATCATCGGGCAGCTCGTAGTAGAGCACATTGGATGACGGCAAGCCGGCCGGCTTCTCTGATCCGGTAGCAACATCCCGGATCACGCCAGTCTTGTAATCCCGGACAGCCAGTACCTTGCGGCCGCCGATCTCAGCCGGTGCGTCCTTACGCAGCGTGTCCATGATCTCCTGAATCTTTGCCAGACCCTCGATTCCCTTTAAGGTGATGGACTCTACATGATCATAATAGTAGCCGTAACGCTCATACATAGCCAGCATGGCATCCCACAGCGTCATGTTTTTCGTCTTGTAGTAAGCTGCTGCCTCGCAAAGTGTCATGGATGCAACCACTGCGTCCTTATCACGGGCATAGGTGCCTGTCAGACAGCCGTAGCTCTCCTCCATACCAAACAGATAGGTGCCGCTGCCTTCCTTTTCAAATTTTAAGATCTGCTGACCGATAAACTTAAAGCCGGTCAGTACCTCAATCAGGCGCACACCGTAATATTTTGCGATGGCATCTGCCATATTGGTGGAAACGATGGATTTTACAAAGGCTCCATCTGCAGGCAGTGATCCATCCCGCTCCTTGCGCTGGCTGATGACATAATCTCCGATGAGGCATCCGGACATATTGCCGGTCAGTGAGTGATATTCGCCGGTCTTGGAATCCTTGACATAAACACCGAGACGGTCTGCATCCGGGTCTGTGGCCAGAATCAGGTCTGCATTCACCTCTTTTCCAAGCTTCAGGCCAAGCTGGAATGCCTCTTCGGTCTCCGGGTTGGGATAGCTGACGGTAGGGAAATCACCGTCCGGCAGCTCCTGCTCGGGCACCACATAAACCTTGGTAAAGCCAAGCTCCTTTAACACGCGGCGAACCGGAAGATTGCCGGTGCCGTGCAGGGGCGTATAAACGATGGTCAGATCATCCTTGACCGCATCGATGCAATCCTGATGCAGTACCAGACTCTTCAGCTGCTCAATATAGGGATCATCAATATCCGCACCGATCTGCTGATACAGACCTGCCCCTATGGCAGCGTCCTTGGCCATGGTCTTTACTGTGGCATAATCCGTGACTTTTTTAACCTCGGCCATAATACCGGCATCGTGAGGCGGTGTGATCTGTGCGCCATCCTCCCAGTATACCTTGTAGCCGTTGTACTCCGGCGGATTGTGGCTGGCGGTGATATTGATGCCTGCGATGCAGCCCAGGCGGCGTACCGCATAGGACAGCTCCGGCGTAGGGCGCAGGCTCTCGAATACATAAGCCTTGATGCCGTTTCCTGCCAGACAAAGCGCTGCTTCATCTGCAAATTCCGGAGACATATGACGTGAATCAAAGGCGATGGCTACGCCCTTTTTCTCTCCGCCCACACTCAGGATATAATTTGCCAGTCCCTGGGTAGCCTTGCGAACGGTATAGATATTCATACGATTCGTGCCGGCTCCGATGACACCCCGCAGTCCTGCGGTGCCAAACTCCAGATCCATGTAGAAGCGATCCTCGATCTCCTTCTCATCCCCTGCGATGCTGCGAAGCTCTTCCTTTGTCGCATCATCAAAATACGGGTTGTCCAGCCAATTTTGATACATTGCCTTGTAGTCCATCTGTTTCCCTCCTGTAGATTTCTCTTATGCCACTATTATATGCTATTTTTCCTGCTTTTGCACCTGCTCCAGTAAATATTCTCTCGTATTTTTCTCCGGCTGCTCCAACACCAGTTCCAGCAGCTGTTCCAGGCATTCTCCGATCTGTCTTCCCTGGGGCACGCCGACCGCCAGCAGGTCTGCTCCGTTCACTGCCAGATCCCGGATACACAAGCACTCCTTTTTTTCAAGGATCTGCCTGTAAAACGCCTCGTATTTATCCACGTACTGCAGCTTTTCCTGTCTTTTGTAGTCGCTCTGTGCCAGAATATCCGCCCGTTTCACGGCAAAAAGATCCGGATACTGGGCCACTCCCACGCGATGCACCGCCCGTCTGACGCTTCGTCTACTCAGCGATGGATTGTCATCATGCCAGCGGATCAGCTGGGTCACGCGGGCGATGGTATCATTGTCCAGCTTCAGCCGCCGCAAAATGGCCCGGGCCATATCCGCTCCCCGGGCGGGGTGCCCGTGAAAATGGTGGATTCCGGCTTCATCGGTGGTCTTGCACTGGGGCTTTGCCACGTCATGCAAAAGCATGGCCAGCCGTAAAACCTTGTCCGGTTCCACAAAGGAAAGGCTGTGCAGCGTATGCTCCCCCACGCTGTAGCAATGGTGGGGATTGTTCTGCTCCGTCTCCATCATGGCATCCAGCTCCGGCAGAAAATAGGCGCTGAGTCCCGTCTCATAAAAGCTACGCACCGCATCCGGATGGGCGCTCACCAGGGTTTTTAACAGTTCTGTCTGGATGCGCTCCGCGCTGATCTTTTTGATCGTACCTGACAGCTCATGCACTGCTTCTAAGGTTCCCTCATCCACCGTAAAGCCCAGCTGCGCACTGAAACGGATGGCACGCATCATGCGCAGTGCATCCTCCGAAAAACGCATGGCAGGGTCTCCGACACAGCGGATGATCCCCCGCTCCAGATCCTTTTTACCCTCAAAGAGATCCACCAGGCCCTCCGTCTCATTATAAGCCATGGCGTTGATGGTAAAATCGCGGCGTTTCAGATCCTCCTTAAGATTTCTGGTAAAGCTGACCTCCTTGGGATGTCTGCCGTCCTCATACTCGCCGTCGATCCGGTAGGTCGTCACCTCATAGCCCACGTGATCCAGCATGACGGTAACTGTCCCGTGCTGCAGTCCGGTGTCGATGGTGTGGCCAAACAGCTCCTTCACCTGCAGCGGTCGCGCATTGGTAGTGATGTCCCAGTCCTGGGGCTCCCGCCCCAAAAGCGCATCCCGCACACAGCCACCCACTGCATAGCCCTCGAAGCCTGCGTCCCTTAGCGTATGCAAAATATATGTTACATGCTCGGGTAGTCTGATCCTCATAGTTGCCTTGCCTATTCTAGTATGCCTTGCCCCAGTATACCAGCTTCTTTGCCGGGCGACCGCAGCAGACGCATACGTCTGAAATCTTCTCCTGCTCAAAAGGCATGCAGCGGGAGGTGGCTGTGGTCTCTTCCTTGATCTTGTCCTCACAAGCCTGATCACCGCACCACATTGCGCGGATAAAGCCGGGCTTGTGCTCAACAGCATCCTTGAATGCACCGTAAGTCACTACATCTGTGATATGGGAATCCCGGTGTGCCTTTGCCCTTGCAAACATGTCCTGCTGGATCTGCTCCAGCAGTGCCGGAAGCTTCTCTACCACTTCATCCAGAGCAAATACCATCTTTTCTCTCGTATCACGGCGTACGACCACGCACTGACCTGCCTCGATATCCTTGGGTCCTAACTCGATACGTACCGGAATACCCCGCATCTCCTGCTCAGAGAACTTCCATCCGGGAGACTTGTCGGAATCATCCAGGCGGGAACGAATGCCTGCATCATTCATCGCATCCAGAAGCTTCCGGGCTTTGTCCAGTACGCCCTCTGCCTGCTGGCGAATGGGAATGATCATGGCCTGTACCGGCGCAATATGAGGCGGCAGCACCAGACCGGAATCATCGCCGTGAACCATGATAATGGCGCCGATCATACGGGTGGTCATACCCCAGGAAGTCTGGAAAGGATGAACCAGCTGATTGTTCTTATCTGTATAGGTAATGTCGAAAGCCTTGGCAAAGCCGTCACCAAAGTTGTGACTGGTGCCGGACTGCAGTGCCTTGCCGTCGTGCATCAGTGTCTCGATGGTGTAGGTAGCCTCTGCACCGGCGAACTTTTCTTTTTCTGTCTTCTGACCCTTGATAACAGGAATCGCCAGCTCCTCCTCTACGAAATCTGCATAGACATTCAGCATCTGCAGGGTACGCTCCTGAGCCTCCTCTGCGGTGGCATGGATCGTGTGACCCTCCTGCCACAGGAATTCTCTGGAACGAAGGAAAGGTCTGGTCTCCTTTTCCCAGCGAACAACCGAACACCACTGATTGTAGTTTTTCGGCAGATCACGGTAGGACTGGATCAGATTTTTATAAAAATCACAGAACAGTGTCTCAGAGGTGGGACGCACGCACAGACGCTCCTGCAGGGGCTGCAGTCCGCCGTATGTCACCCATGCCACCTCGGGGGCGAAGCCCTCCACATGATCCTTTTCCTTTTCCAGCAGACTCTCCGGAATAAACAGCGGCATATAGACGTTCTCTACGCCGGTCTCCTTGAATCGGCGGTCCAGCTCATGCTGGATGTTCTCCCAGATCGCATAGCCTGCCGGCTTGATGATCATGCAGCCCTTGACGGATGAGTAGTCGATCAGCTCTGCTTTCCGGACCACATCGGTGTACCACTGCGCAAAATCCTCCTCCATGGAGGTGATCTGCTCTACGAGTTTCTTTTCCTTTGCCATAACCTTTTTCTCCTTTATGTAGTTACTATTATTAATAATGATACTGTTTCTTGCACTTGATGAAAAATCCTACCGTGATACACAGCGTCAAAAGCTCTGCCACAACAACAGCGCTCCAGATTCCATCGATTCCAAAGAGCTTCGGAAGTAAAAGCACCGCCCCGATCTGAAAGAACAGCGTCCGCAAGAATGAGATCGCCGCAGATACAAGACCATTGTTGAGTGCCGTAAAAAATGAAGATCCGAAGATATTGAAGCCATCGATCAGATAGACCAGACAGAAAATCCGAAAGCCGTGCTCCGTCATGGCCAGCAGCTCGCTGTCATAGCCCACAAAGATCCGTGTGATGGGAGCTGCGAAAAGCTGTGCCAGAAGCGCCATTCCAATGCCCCAGCCCGTGATCAGGCGCAGGCTCTTTTTATACAGGTTCTGAAGCTCCTCCGTATTGCCTGCCCCGTAATGGTAGCTGACCAGAGGCGCACTTCCCACGGAATAACCAAGAAAAATCGCAACAAATACGAAATTCACATACATGATGGTTCCGTAAGCTGCCACGCCATTCTCCCCGGTGAGGGACATGAGCTGCACATTATAGAGAGCACTTACGATGGAGCTGGAAATGTTGGTCATCAGCTCTGAGGAGCCGTTGGTACAGGTCTTGATGAGCACATCCCCATCAAAGCGCCCCCGCCCCAGGCGAAGCAGGCTGGAATTGTTTCTTCCGAAATAAAAGAGGGGAAATAATCCGCCGATCAGCTCTCCGCAGACAGTAGCCACACCGGCGCCCCACAGACCCCAGCCGAAAATACCCACAAACAAAAGGTCTAATACCATATTGGTCACGCCTGCGATCACGATCACGGCCAAACCCAGCTTTGGCTTCTCCGCCGTCACAAAAAAGCTCTGAAAAACATTTTGCAGCATGAATGCCGGTGTGGAAATGAGCACCAGCCTGCCGTACATGACGCAGTCGTCCAGCAGCTCTCCCGTCGCTCCCAGCATTCCCGCGATTGAAGGAACCAGAAACTCTGCCAGGATCGTCAGCAAAATGCCAAACACCGCCGTGGCATAGACCAGCATGGAAAAATATTCGTTGGCCAGTTCCTTTTTGCCCTCTCCCAGAGTCTTGCCCACGATGGCGCTGCCTCCGGTTCCAAACATAAAGCCGATGGCAGAGATGGCCATGAGGAAGGGCACCATCAGATTGATGGCCGCCAGTGCGGTTTTTCCCGCAAAATTGGACACAAACAGTCCGTCCACCACGCTGTAGATCGATGTAAAGATCATCATCACGATGGACGGAAATACAAAGGTTAATAGCTTCTTATATGTAAAATGATCAGATAACTGGATCCTCATTCTATGTTCCTTTCACAATCAATGCTTATCCATTGTACCATACTGCGCCTTTATAGTCACCCCAAAAGGTGAGTTATTCTTGTATTTTTTCACCCTGTGCATTATACTTGATGAAATGGCAAAGACACTTCAGGAGGTACACAAATGGCAAAATCATCCGTTTACTTTACTACATTCAAGACCACTTCCCACGAAAATCTTCTGCAGAAGCTCCACCGGCTCATGAAAAGCGCCGGCTTCGAGCAGATCGATCTACAGGATAAATATGCTGCTATCAAAATCCATTTCGGCGAGTACGGCAATCTGTCCTTCCTGCGCCCGAATTATGCCAAGGTTGTGGCAGATTATGTGAAGGAGCGGGGCGGCAAGCCCTTCCTCACTGACTGCAACACCCTCTATGTCGGCAGCCGCAAAAATGCGCTGGATCACCTGGACACAGCCTATGTCAATGGATTTTCACCGCTGCAGACCGGCTGTCATGTACTGATCGGCGACGGTCTCAAGGGTACGGACGAGACCATTGTCCCCATTAACCAGAAATATGTCAAGGAAGCCAAGATCGGACACGCCATCATGGATGCCGATGTATTTATCTCTCTGACCCATTTCAAAGGGCATGAGATGGTAGGCTTTGGCGGTACACTGAAAAATATCGGCATGGGCTGCGGCTCACGGGCAGGAAAGATGGAGCAGCACTGCGACGGCAAGCCCAGCGTGGCCAGAATCGATGACTGCATCGGCTGCGGTGCATGTTCACGGATCTGCGCACATGGCGCCCCCGTCATCACCGATAAAAAGGCTCATATCGACCACGACAAATGCGTGGGCTGCGGCAGATGCCTGGCTGTCTGCCCCAAGGATGCCATCGATGCAGATTTCAGCGATTCCATCGCCCTGCTCAACTATAAGATTGCCGAATATTCCCTGGCTGTCTGCAAGGATCGCCCCTGCTTCCACGTTTCGCTGATCTGTGATGTATCACCCAACTGCGACTGCCACGCGGAAAATGATATCCCTATCGTTCCCAATGTAGGTATGCTGGCCTCCTTTGATCCGGTTGCGCTGGATGTGGCATGCGCTGATCTGTGCAACGCCCAGACCCCTATCAAGGAAAGCATCCTCGGTGAAAATATCGAAAAGCTTGGCAATCACGAAGGTCATGACCACTTCCACATGACCCATCCCGATACCGAATGGAAATCCTGCATCGCCCATGCGGTAGAGATTGGACTGGGTTCAGATGACTACGAGCTGATCACTATCTAAATGTGTCTGTCAGCAAGTTCTTCTGCAAAATCCGCAAAACCAGAGCCGGTGGGATTCTCATAGAATTCCATCGGTTTTTTGCTCTTCGGATGGGTAAAACACAGCCGACTGCTGCAGAGCGCCAAAGGCTGCCCGTCTGCTGTCGTCCGGGCTCCGCCATATTTGCCGTCCCCAATGATCGGATGGCCAATGGCCGCCAGCTGCACACGGATCTGATGATGCCTGCCTGTATCCAAAATGATACGGAGCAGGCTTTTTTCATTCTTCACAGCCAGCCGTTCATAGGAGAGACGCGCTTCCCGGCCGCCGGATGTCCCCGGCTTTACCACCCGGGAAGTATTGGTCCTGCCGTCAGAAAGCAACTGATGCACCAGCTCCCCTGAGGCTTCTGTAATGCCCTGGACTACTGCATAATATTCCTTTGAAAAACCGCTGCCGGTCAACTCCTTACTCAGCGCCCCGGCAGCCTCTCTCGTCTTGGCCAGCACCAGCAGTCCCTCCACCGGCTGATCCAGCCGGTGTACCACATAGATCAAAGGCTGCTCACCCCTGGCGATCTGTCTGTTTTTCAGCAGACTGACCAGATCCTGCTGCCTGATATTTTTTGTCTCTACCGCCAGAAAAGGCGGCTTATGCACAACGAGCAGCTCCTCATCCTCATAGACGAGCAGCTGCTCCAGCTTCTGATTCGTAATTCTCATAGACTCCCTGCTTCCCAATCACAGCTTGAACCGGTAACCCACGCCCCAGATCGTCTCGATATACTGAGGCTTTGCTGTGTTATATTCGATCTTTTCACGGATCTTTTTAATATGAACCGTCACAGTCGCAATATCACCCTCCGGTTCCATCTCCCAGATTGTACTAAATAATTCTTCCTTTGAAAAGACCCGATTGGGATTTTCCGCCAGAAAGGTCAGCAGATCAAATTCCTTGGTAGTAAACTGTTTTTCCTCGTCATTGACCCAGACACGGCGGGCCGTTTTATCGATGCGAATCCCCCGGATCTTCACCACATCTCCCCGGGAAGCACCGGGAGCCGTCAATGTGTCATACCGGGCCAGATGCGCTTTGACACGAGCCACCAGCTCGCTGGGTGAAAAAGGCTTGGTAATATAATCATCTGCCCCCAGACCTAAGCCCCGGATCTTGTCAATATCATCCTTTTTTGCCGAAACCATGAGAATCGGAACATTTTTTTCCTCACGAATGGCCCGGCAGATCTCAAATCCGTCCATATCCGGTAGCATAAGATCCAGAATAAACAGATCAAAGTCCTCCGCCAGTGCCCGCTCAAGACCGGATTTTCCATTTTCCTCCAATGTCACCTCAAAATCACTCAGCTCCAGATAATCCTTTTCCAGCTCAGCGATGGCTGTCTCATCCTCAATGATCAATATTTTCTTCATTCCATACCTCCCGTCTGTGACTCCGCCACCTGATATTTGCGGAGTACAAAATACATAATGGTTCCTATGCCCAGCTTTGACGTGGCCCAGATCTTGCCGCCGTGATCCTCGATGATCTTTTTTACAATCGAAAGTCCGATTCCGCTGCCTCCTGTGGAGGAATTCCGGGATGCGTCCGTGCGGTAAAAGCGGTCGAAAATATAAGGCAGATCCTTGGCCTCGATGCCCCGCCCGTTATCCTCGATCTCCACCTGGATAAAATCCCCTACATCCTTGATCCGCATATATAAAAGTCCCTGGGGCTTATCCATATATTTCAGGGTGTTGCTGATGATATTGTTGATCACCCGTCCAAGCTGTTCCGGATCCGCGATGATCTGCACATTATCCGCCACATAATTCATATATTGCAGGGATACATGGGAAGCCTCCAGCTCCATGGACAAATCCTCCACACAATCGCCGAAATACTCCGACACATACAGTTTGTTGAAATTGTATGGAATACGATTCGTGTTGATCTGGGAATAGAGGGTCAGCTCATTCACCAGTCTGGTCATGTCGTTTGTCTTGTTATAGATGGTCTTGATATAGCGATCCATTTTTTCCGGTGTATCTGCTACGCCGTCAATGATTCCCTCCACATAGCCCCGCATGGCCGTAAGGGGCGTCTTCAGATCGTGGGAAATATTGCTGATCAGCTCCCGGTTCTGCCGTTCGTTTTCCAGACGCTCCACCGAATATTCCTTGAGCCTTTTTCGCATCTGCTCAAAATTCTGGCACAGCTCGCCGATCTCATCATCGGTCTCCGCCTCAATCGTAAAATCCAGATTGTCCTCCATGATATTTTTGGTCGCCAGCTGCAGCCGCCTGATGGGATTGATCATGCCGCTGTAGATCCAAACCGCCAGCATACTGGCCGTCAGCACCAGGATGATCACCACCGATACCAGCATGTCCAGAATCATTCGCTTGAGCTCCGGAATCACCTCTGACACATCACTGATGATAAAGGCAGACCCTTCCGCTCCGTCAGAAAAAAGAAAATCCACCTGTTTGATCAGTGCATGATCTTCGCTGTCCATATAAGCGCTCATGTCCTCATCCCGCTCCTCTCCGGTATATTCCGGCAGATTCGCAGGAAGCTCGCTTACCCGGTCCTCATTTAGATAATAGGTCTCACCGCCCTTGCGCACATAAAGGTAGGAGTTTTTGTTCTGCAGGGAGCGGTCCATCCGCGCCAGATAATCATGATTCTCCAGTTGAGCAGGATTCGTCTGGGCCGTCTGCAGCAGTGTCCGGTAACTCTGGGCCGTATAACGGTTCGCTAACGACACGGTATTCAACAGATAGGTATAATCAGAGGATTCTATGCCGTAATTTTCCTGCACCTGGTTCATCTGAAAATGATAAAATCCCAAAAAAGCCGCTCCTACGAGAACGATGGGAACGAATATGACCGTGCAAAAGGCGATCAGTAATTTCGTGCGCTGCTTCATGCATTTGCTCCTTTAAAAATCAAAAAAATGAGGGTCGGATGTCTCCTGACTCCAACCCCCATTATAACACGCTTTTCTGCGATCATTTGTTAAATTTTAATAAAGAACCTATGCGTCCTGCTTCAGGCTATCCACCTTATCCAGTGCCTCCCAGGGAAGATCCAGATCCGTTCTGCCAAAATGTCCATAGGCTGCGGTCTGACGATAGATCGGGCGGCGCAGATCCAGCATCTTGATAATACCTGCCGGCCGCAGATCAAAGTGCTTACGGATCAGCTCTACCAGCTTCTCATCAGAGAGCTTGCCTGTGCCGAAGGTATCCACCATAATGGAGGTAGGCTCTGCTACACCGATGGCATAGGAAAGCTGAATCTCGCAGCGATCTGCCAGTCCTGCCGCTACGATATTTTTTGCAACGTAACGTGCTGCATAGGCTGCGGAACGGTCAACCTTGGTGCAGTCCTTGCCGGAAAAAGCACCGCCGCCATGACGGGCATAGCCGCCGTAGGTGTCTACGATGATCTTGCGGCCGGTGAGACCTGCATCTCCGTGAGGTCCGCCGATGACAAAGCGTCCGGTAGGATTGATGAAAAATTTGGTCTTGTCATCTACCAGCTCTGCAGGAAGAATCGGATCAAAAACATATTTTTTGATATCCTCATGAATCTGTTCCTGAGTCACTGTATCGTCATGCTGGGTCGATAAAACCACAGCCTCCAAGCGCTTGGGAATGCCGGCATCATCATACTCTACAGATACCTGGGTCTTTCCATCGGGACGAAGGTAGGTCAGTGTGCCATCCTTGCGCACCTTTGTCAGCTGCAGCGCCAGCTTGTGTGCCAGGGAAATGGGATAGGGCATATATTCCGGTGTCTCATTCGTGGCATAGCCAAACATCATGCCCTGGTCTCCTGCGCCGGTATCCAGATCATCTGTCAGTGCGCCTTCCTTTGCCTCCAGTGCCTTGTCCACACCCATGGCAATATCGGCGGATTGCTGATCCAGTGCTACCATAACTGCACAGGTATTGCCGTCGAAGCCGGTCTTTGCATCGTTGTAACCGATTCCATTGACGGTGTCACGCACGATAGCGGGAATGTCCAGCTTTGCCTGGGTCGTGATCTCGCCGGTCACCAGCACGAAGCCGGTACAGCAAGCCGTCTCACAAGCCACGCGGCTCATGGGATCCTGGGCCATGCAGGCATCTAAAATCGCATCAGATACAGCATCACAGACTTTGTCCGGATGTCCCTCGGTGACAGACTCCGAGGTGAATAATCTTTTTTCCATTTTTATTTTTCCTCCTAAAAAAGTATCCGCGTATATACTCCTTTTCTCTTCGAAAGTCAACGGTTAGGATACCTTTAATTTAAACTTCTGAATCTCCTTTTCGGAGCTGACCTTTTCAATCTGAGCACCGAGACTGGCCAGTTTTTCCTCAAAATGCTCATAGCCACGCTCGATATAATAAATATCGTCCACGATGGTGATGCCCTCGGCTGAAAGTCCTGCAATGACAAGGGCTGCGCCGGCTCGCAGATCCGGGGCACTCACTCGCGCGCCGGTATAGTTCTTCACACCGGCAATGATGGCGATATTGCTCTCCACCTTGATGTTGGCGCCCATGCGGGTCAGCTCATCCACATATTTGAAACGATTCTCAAAAATGCTCTCCGTTACAGTGCTGGTGCCCTCTGCGATACCGAGGATCACCGACATCTGAGGCTGCATATCCGTGGGAAAACCGGGATAAGGCAGGGTCGTCACCTGGGTATGATGCATAGGTTTGGCACAAACCACACGCACCGCATCATCAAACTCCTCCACCTCACAGCCAACCTCTAAAAGCTTTGCTGTCGTCGCCTCCAAATGCTTGGGGATCACATTTTTTACGGTAACATCTCCCTTGGTGGCAGCAGCGGCAAACATAAAGGTGCCTGCCTCGATCTGATCAGGGATAATGGAATACTGGGTCTTGTGCAGCGTCGGAGTACCTACAATACGGATCACATCCGTTCCGGCGCCGCGGATGCCGGCTCCCATGCTGTTGAGGAAATTGGCCACGTCTACTACATGGGGCTCCTTGGCAGCATTTTCGATGATAGTCTTGCCCTCAGCCATGGCTGCTGCCAGCATAATATTGATGGTAGCTCCCACTGATACCTTGTCCAGATAAATATGGGCACCCTTCAGCTGCTTTGCCTCTGCAGCAATCAGTCCATGGCGGATATCCACCTCAGCCCCCAGTGCCCGAAAGCCCTTTAAATGCAAATCAATGGGACGGCTTCCGATATCACAGCCACCGGGCAGTGCCACCTCAGCCTTTTTATATTTGCCTAGC
>CAVITM010000016.1:0-19874 GCA_963645455.1 Moraxellaceae bacterium
CGAGCCGGATATGCGCTCCAGTGAGGAGGTTATCGCTTATCTTGAGAAGCTGCGGATGATCATCCAGTATTTAGGTGCTTCCGACTGCAAGCTCAACGAGGGCTCCATGCGAGCTGATGTGAATCTCTCGGTGAGAGAGGTGGGGGCAGCCGAATTTGGCACCCGTACCGAGATGAAAAATTTAAATTCCTTCCACGGAATTGCCCGTGCCATCGAGGGCGAGAAAAACCGCCAGATCGATCTGATCGAATCCGGCGAAGCGGTGGTACAGGAGACGAGACGCTGGGATGATACGAGAGAATGCTCCGCCCCTATGCGTTCCAAGGAAGATGCCAAGGATTACCGGTATTTTCCGGAGCCGGATCTGCCGCCTATCCATATTTCCCAGGAATGGATCGACGATGTAAAGAGCCGCCAGCCGGAGCTTCGGGATGAAAAGCTTGCCCGCTATGAGCAGGAATATGAGATCCCCCGCTATGATGCGGAGATCATTACCGGATCCAAGCATCTGGCAGATCTGTTTGAGGCGGCCAGTGCAATTTGCGGCAAGCCAAAGAAAGTATCCAACTGGCTGATGGGGGAGACCATGCGGCTGTTAAAGGAATCGGAGATGGATCCCCAAAAGCTGCGGGTTTCACCGGAGCATCTGGCAGCCCTGGTAGAGCTGGCCGATGCCGGAGAGATCAACTCCACAGTGGCAAAGGAAGTATTTGCCCATATGTTTACGGATGATGTGGATCCGAAACAATACGTGTCAGACCATGGACTTGGCACCGTGAACGATACAGATGCATTGCGGGAGACGATCCAGAAAGTAATGGCGGACAATCCCCAGTCGGTGGAGGACTATCACAACGGAAAAGAAAAGGCCATCGGATACCTGGTGGGTCAGACCATGAAGGCGATGAAAGGCAAGGCCAACCCCACCGCCGTTAATCAAATTTTAAAGGAGCTGCTCTAAGAGCGGCTCCTTTTTCGATGGGAGGCAGTTGTTCTTTTCCACAGAAACCCAGCCCAGAGGTTGACAGCCATAACCATAAAATTTAAAATAATACTAGTACATCATTTACAAAATAACTGTCCCAATCACTTGCCTGCAAATCCGATTGCACAGTTCAAAAATCCTCAGCGTAGCCCGCTACGCCTACGTTTTTTGAACCGCACACTCGAATCTGCATTCGTCGTGATTTGGCCAGTTATTTATGAAACGATGTACTAGTATCAGTTCATTACATACAAGAAGAATGAGGACTCATATATGAAGGATAAAAAGAAAAAAAGCATGCGTATGGCGGCTCTGGCCATGGCCTTGGCGATCAGTATGAATCTTGGCACGCCGATGGCGGCCTTTGCGACGCAGACGACGGATCAGCTGGCGGATGAGCTGACAGACGGTGATCAGGAAACAGTGGCAGCGCCGGGAGCGAATACCTCCGGCAGCTCCGGTAGTTCTTCCAGCAGCTCTTCGGGAAACAGCTCCTCCGGCAGCTCTTCCTCCGGCAGCTCTTCTACCAGTAGTTCTTCCACCAGCACGAAAAAGTCATCAGACAGCAGTCTTTCCCATCTTGGCATTTCACCGGGATCCATCAGCCCCTCTTTTTCACCCAGTGTGCACGAGTATACGGCTACGGTAGATGCTGATGTGACCGCGATTTCTGTCGCAGCCAAGCCCAATGATTCCAAGGCAGTCATCGCTTCTGTCAGCGGAGCCAAGACCCTGACGCCCGGCACGAATACGGTGACAGTGGTTGTCTCTGCAGAGAATCTGTCGACTACCACCTATACCATTACAGTCACCTGTGGCAGCGCATCCGGCAGCTCAACGACTTCCACTGCTGATTCTGATACAGAGACTGGCAGTGATCCGGCGGATACCACCGACGAGATCACGGGAGAGATCACCGATGAGGATGCTGCCTCCGATGATACCGATGCCCAGACAGATGACACAGACAGCGGCGTTACCTTTGATTCAAACGGCTATCTGATCTATGAAGGCGAGAGCTACATGCCCTCCAGCATGATGCCGGCGGGTGATTATGTATCCCTGGAAAAATATAACAAGCTCTACGAGCAGAGTCAGTCAGCACAGACGAAATACATGCGGCTCATTATCATATTGGCGGTGGCACTGCTGATTGTTGTGATTCTGCTGCTGAATCTCGCGTTAAAGCTTCGGGATATGAAGCAGGACGCACAGCTTGATCTGGAGGAGCCTGAGCAAAAGCCCACCACGGATGCCATTCCGGATTCTATCTCAGACCCGATCCCGGCCCTGTCTATGCCGGAATCAGTCAAGCCGAAAAAAGAAAAGCCCAAAAAGGAACATCCAAAGAAGGAACATCCGGCCAAGGTGCCTCCCATGGATCCTGATGAGGAGCTGGAGATTCTGGATTTAAACGATTTATAAGAAAGGTATTAAAATTACAATGAACAGACCCTATACAGCCAAGGCAAAGAAAGCACTGGCCCTGGCAGGAAAAATGTCGAAAAGTCTGCACCACAATTATATCGGCACAGAGCATCTGCTGCTGGGGCTGCTGCGGGAGGGCAGCGGCGTGGCAGCCTGCGTGCTGATGAGTAATGGTGTAGATGAGGAAAAGCTGATTCAGCTGATCGAGGATCTTATTGCACCCTCTTCGGATGTGCTGATCATGGATCGGGACGGATATTCACCGAAAACACAGACCGTTTTAGAGCGCGCCCAGGCAGTGGCGGAGCGTTTTCACAGCGATTATGTGGGCACGGAGCATCTGCTGCTGGCCATCATAGGAGAGATCGACTGTGCAGCGTCCCGTCTGCTGAACACTTTGGGTGTGAATGCACAGAAGCTCTATGTAGATGTTTTGGTAGCCATGGGTGAGGATGTCTCACAATATCGGGAGGAGCTGCAGAATGCACGGGCCGGAAAACGCATGCGAAATACCACGGCGACACTGGATGCTTACTCCAGGGATCTGACGGCCCTGGCACAGGATGGAGCACTGGATCCCGTCATTGGCAGAGAGGATGAGATCGAGCGGATCATTCAGATTCTCAGCCGCAGAGGGAAAAACAATCCCTGTCTCATCGGCGAGCCGGGGGTGGGCAAGACCGCCATCGTCGAAGGTCTGGCACAGCGCATCGTCAGCGGCATCGTTCCGGATACAGTAGCAGGAAAACGGCTACTGACATTGGATCTGTCCGGTATGGTAGCAGGATCCAAATACCGCGGAGAATTTGAGGAGCGCATCAAGCGTGTGATCGCCGAAGTGAAGCAGGCGGGCAATATCATTTTATTTATTGATGAGCTGCATACCATCATCGGAGCAGGCGGGGCAGAGGGTGCCATCGATGCGTCCAATATCCTAAAGCCTTCCTTAGCCCGGGGCGAGCTGCAGTTGATCGGTGCCACGACCATCGAGGAATATCGGAAATATATCGAAAAAAATGCTGCTTTAGAGCGCCGTTTCCAGCCGGTGACGGTAGAGGAACCGACGGTGGAGCAGACCATAGAGATTTTACGCGGACTGAAGAGCCGCTACGAACAGCATCATCAGGTGCAGATCACGGAGGATGGCATCGAGGCTGCTGCACGGCTCTCCAAACGCTATATTAATGACCGTTATCTGCCGGACAAGGCCATTGATCTCATCGATGAGGCATCGGCCAGACTGCGGCTGTCTGTCTGCCATACCCCCAGCGAGCTTCTGGATGCCCAGAAAAAAGCGGACGAGCTGGAGCAGGCATTTGTGGATGCAGTGGCAGAGGGTGACATGGAATCAGCCGCCCGGTATATCGAGGAGCGGGAACAGGCACAGAAGCAGTGCGAGAAGCTGAAAAAACGGGCCGAGCGCAGCAAGAGCCACAAAAAGCTTATCGTTGATGAAAATCAGGTGGCAGAGGTGGTCTCCAAATGGACCCGGATTCCCATCCGCCGTCTGACGGAGGGAGAAGCAGACCGGCTGCGCAAGCTGGAAAAAACGCTGCACAAGCGTGTGGTTGGGCAGGAGGATGCCGTCAGTGCAGTGGCACGGGCGGTTCGCCGCGGTCGTGTGGGGTTAAAGGATCCCAACCGTCCCATCGGCTCTTTCCTGTTTTTAGGTCCTACCGGTGTAGGAAAAACCGAGATTTCCAAGGCGCTGGCTGAGGCCATCTTCGGGGATGAGCATGCCATGATCCGTGTGGACATGTCCGAATATATGGAAAAGCACAGCGTCTCCAAGATGATCGGCTCTCCCCCCGGATATGTGGGCTTTGATGAGGGCGGTCAGCTGAGCGAGCAGGTGCGCAGACATCCTTACTCCGTGATTTTGTTCGATGAGATTGAAAAAGCCCATCCGGATATTTTTAACGTGCTGCTGCAGGTGTTAGACGACGGCCGTATCACGGATTCCCAGGGCCGGCGCATCGATTTTAAAAATACCATCATTATCATGACCAGTAATGCCGGTGCCCAGTCCATCGTGGCTCCCAAAAAGCTTGGCTTTGCGTCTGTGGACGATGAGAAGCACGATTATGAGCGGATGAAATCTCTGGTGATGGAAGATGTTTCACGGATTTTTAAGCCGGAGTTTTTAAACCGTATCGACGAGCAGATCGTGTTCCGTATGCTTAATAAAGAAGATATGAAGCAGATCGTCACGATTCTGTCCAAGTCGCTGGTCAACCGATGCGCAGATCAGATGCAGCTTCAGCTGACCATTACAGAATCCGCCAAATCCTATATTGTGGAAAAGGCCTATGATCCGAAGTATGGTGCCAGACCTTTGCGCCGCATGATCCAGTCCAAGATCGAGGATCCGCTGGCTGAGGAGATCCTCTCCGGCCGCATTAAAAGCGGTGATGCAGTAAGGGTAACCTGCAAAGATGACCAGCTGGTATTTAAGAAAAAATAACTGGAAATGATCGTTGCTTTTCAGTATAATGATAGAACAATCTCCCACAGCGATGGGATACAAACAGGAGGACAATAGAAAAAGATGAGTACAGTTAGCGAATTGATCCGTTCTGAGGCAGATGGCAGCCTTAGCTTTGGCGATTACACATTAGATACAAAGGCAAAGCTTGATCAGTTTTCACATGCCGATGCGATGTACAAGGTGAAGACATTCAAGGAGATCACCAAGCTTGAAAAGAACGGAGTATTTGCCTATGAATCCGTTCCCGGAACCACAGTGACACAGATGAAGGAGTCCGATGGCAAGCTTTCCTTTTACGTGGAAGGACCGGAGGATGCAGAGGTTACCATCGGTTTGGATGCGGAGACCTCTTATGAGGTCAAGATTGGTGGTTCCCTGGTAGGTACCATGACGACGAACTTAGGCGGCAAGCTGACCATTAGTGTAGAATTGGGTGCAGAACCCCTACTTGTTGAGATTCAGAGAGCATAAGGAATTACTCTATGGCAAAAGGTAAATCGACCGTGTATTTTTGTCAGTCCTGTGGCTATGAATCCTCCAAATGGATGGGACAGTGCCCGGGCTGCCATGAGTGGAACAGTTTTGTGGAGGAGCTTGTAGACAAGCGGGCAGCAAAAAAATCGCCTGCCCAGACCCTCCGTAAAACCGCACCCCAGACCATTCGTTCCATTGAGCTTCGGACAGAAGCTCGCACCTCCAGCGGTATGAAGGAGCTGGACCGTGTGCTTGGCGGAGGGATCGTTCCCGGGTCCCTGCTGCTGGTGGGTGGAGATCCGGGCATCGGCAAATCCACGCTGCTGCTTCAGGTATGCAAGAACCTGGCAGATCAGGGACTGCGGGTTCTCTATATTTCAGGAGAGGAATCCCTGCAGCAGATTAAGCTTCGCGCTGAGCGGATCGGGGAGTTTTCGGATTCGCTGCAGCTCTACTGCGAGACGAATCTGGATGCCATCACGGAGACCATCAGCCGGGAACAGCCCCAGTTTGTAGTGATTGATTCGATTCAGACCATGTATCGGGAGGAGATTTCTTCTGCGCCGGGCTCTGTGTCCCAGGTGCGGGAGTCCACTTCGACCCTGATGCAGCTGGCAAAGGGATCCGGTGTGACCATTTTTATCGTTGGTCATGTGACCAAGGAAGGCGTGGTGGCAGGCCCCCGGGTGCTGGAGCATATGGTGGATACGGTGCTCTATTTTGAGGGAGACCGGTATGCGTCCTACCGCATTCTGCGGGGCGTGAAGAATCGTTTCGGTTCCACCAACGAGATTGGTGTATTTGAGATGTATGCAGGAGGTCTGCGGGAGGTGGAGAACCCTTCTGAATATATGCTGAGCGGCAAGCCGGAGTATGCTGCCGGGTCTGTGGTGGCCTGCTCCATGGAGGGCACACGCCCGATCCTCATCGAGATTCAGGCTCTGGTCTGTCATTCGAATTTCGGAATCCCGCGGCGCACAGCAGCAGGCACAGACTTTAACCGTGTGAATCTGCTTATGGCTGTCCTTGAAAAACGGCTGAATCTGAAAATGTCGGAATGCGACGCCTATGTCAATATCGCAGGCGGCATCCGTATGAATGAGCCGGCCATCGACTTAGGGATTGTGCTGGCGCTGATCTCCAGCTTTAAAAACCGTCCGGTAGATGAAAAGACCATCTGCTTTGGGGAGGTGGGACTGGCCGGTGAGGTACGAGCCGTCAGCAGCCCTGCCCAGCGTGTTGCAGAGGCGGAAAAGCTGGGCTTTACGACCTGCATTTTGCCAAAGGTCTGCCTGGATCGCATGGACGGCATAGATAGTATGAAAAAAGGAAAGCTTCGGCTCATTGGAGTGAGCAATGTACGAGAGGCGATTGATCTGATGTAATAAAAAAGGAAAGCCTGAAAATGGCTTTCCTTTTTTGCTGTATAGGAAACCTGGTTTAGTTTGCGTCGCTGGCGTAGTTGGGCGCTTCCTTGGTGATGTGAATATCATGGGGATGACTCTCACGCAGGGATGCGGCGGAGATCTTCATGAATTTACCGTTCTCGTGCAGCACTTCGATGTTGGGGCAGCCGCAATAGCCCATACCGGAGCGGATACCGCCGATCATCTGGAATACGGTGTCCTCTAAGGAACCCTTGTAAGCGACACGACCCTCGACACCTTCGGGAACCAGCTTTCTTGCGTTCTCCTGGAAGTAGCGATCCTTGGATCCGTTCTCCATGGCAGCGATACTTCCCATGCCGCGGTATACCTTGTATTTTCTGCCCTGATACAGCTCGAAGGTACCGGGAGCCTCATCGCAGCCTGCGAACAGACTTCCCATCATGCAGACATTCGCGCCGGCAGCCAGAGCCTTGGTCATATCGCCGGAATATTTGATACCGCCGTCTGCGATGACAGGGATGTTGTATTCTTTTGCTGCCTCATAGCAGTCCATGATGGCTGAGATCTGCGGTACACCGATACCTGCAACGACACGGGTCGTACAGATGGAGCCCGGTCCGATACCTACCTTGACTGCATCCGCACCGGCTTCGATGAGGGCACGGGTCGCTGCGCCGGTGGCGATATTTCCTGCGATGACCTGCAGATCGGGATAGGCTGCCTTGATTTTCTTGACTGCATCCAGAATGTTTTTGGAATGTCCGTGTGCGGAATCTACCACAATGACATCTACGTGTGCCTTCACCAGTGCATCGACACGCTCCATCATGTTTGCGGTGATGCCGACGCCGGCGCCGCAGAGCAGACGTCCCTGCGCATCCTTGGCGCTCAGAGGATATTTGATCTGCTTCTCGATATCTTTGATGGTGATCAGACCTTTGAGGTTGTTGTCCTCATCTACGATGGGCAGCTTCTCTTTTCTGGCCTTTGCGAGGATTTTCTTGGCTTCTTCTAAGGTGATGCCGACGGGTGCGGTGATCAGATTTTCAGAGGTCATGCATACCTTGATCTTCTTTGTGAAATCTTCCTCGAATTTTAAATCACGGTTCGTAATGATGCCCACCAGCTTGGTGCCGCGGGTGATGGGAACACCGGAGATGCGGAACTTTGCCATGAGATCGTCTGCATCCTGCAGGGTATTATCCTCAGATAAAGAAAAAGGATCGGTGATGACTCCGTTTTCGGAACGCTTTACCTTGTCGACCTCTTCTGCCTGCTCCTGAATAGACATATTCTTGTGAATGATACCGATGCCGCCCTGTCTGGCCATGGCGATCGCCATGCGATGCTCCGTAACCGTATCCATTGCGGCGCTCATCATAGGAATGTTTAATGTGATCTTGTTTGTCAGCTTTGTGGTCAATGTGATCATATCGGGGGTCACTTCGGAATATTGCGGAACCAACAGCACATCATCAAATGTAATGCCTTCACCAATAATCGTAGCCATCTGCTTTTTTCCTCGCTTTCTGAATTCTTCTTTTTGTTCATATTGACGTCCGGGAAATCCGCGGACGTCATGCTTAATGTATCTATGATACAAAAAATGAAAACCAATGTCAATGGAACGTTTTGTTCGAATTAGAATCATGGAAAAAATGGATATAAAATATTTTGTTTTTTGTGAAATTGTGCTACACTCTTTAGATAAACGTGTGTAAGGTGGACAAAATATGGAATTTCGACCCTGTATCGATATTCATAATGGAAAGGTCAAGCAGATCGTTGGCAGCAGCCTGCGGGACGCAGGCGATGCGGCGGCAGAAAATTTTGTGAGTGAGAGAAGCGCGGCGGATTATGCCGGGCTTTACCGGGAGCGGGGACTGACCGGCGGACATGTGATCATGTTGAATGCCGTGGATTCTCCCTATTATGAGGCGACCCGGGCTCAGGCACTTTCGGCGCTGGCGGCTTATCCGGGCGGTCTTCAGATCGGAGGCGGCATCACAGCGGACAATGCGGCCGCATTTTTAGAGGCAGGCGCTTCCCATGTGATCGTCACGTCCTATGTTTTTTCTGGCGGGCAGATCCGCTACGACCGGCTGGAGCGTCTCGTGGATGCAGTGGGACGGGAGCATGTGGTGCTGGATCTCAGCTGTAAGCGAGGCTCGGACGGTGCCTATTATGTGGCGACTGATCGCTGGCAGAACATGACAAAGGAACAGGTGAACGAAGCGTTTTTGCGGGAACTGTCCGGCTATGCAGATGAATTTTTGATCCATGGCGTCGATGCCGAGGGAAAATCCGGCGGCTTTGACCGGGAACTGGTGCGTATGCTGGGGGCCTGTGAGGAGATTCCCATCACCTATGCCGGCGGTGTCCACAGCTTTTCGGATCTGGATGCACTGCGCCAGATCGGCGCAGGCAGGGTCAATGTCACTATCGGCAGCGCATTGGATCTGTTTGGCGGACCGCTTTCGTTTGACCAGCTGTGTGCTTATGTAAATTAATATAAGGAGAAGATACCTATGTCACATTATACAAAGCAGGATATTTTAAGAATGGTAGAGGAGGAGGATGTGGAGTTCATCCGCCTGCAGTTTACGGATTTGTTTGGAACGCTTAAAAACGTGGCCATCACAAAAAATGAGCTGGAGCGGGCTCTGAACAACCAGTATGTATTTGACGGTTCTTCCATCGAGGGCTTTGCCCGGGTAGAGGAATCCGATATGCTTTTGTATCCGGATCCGGATACCTTCGCGATTTTCCCCTGGAGACCCCAGCAGGGCAAGGTAGCCCGGGTGATCTGTGACGTATACAATGCCAACGAAAAGCCTTACAAGGGAGATCCCCGTGGCGTGCTGAAGCGCGTCCTGGCTCAGGCAAAGGAGATGGGCTATGAGTTCCAGGTGGGTCCGGAGTGCGAGTTCTTTCTATTAGATACTGACGAGGAAGGCAATCCGACTTTAAAGACGAGAGAGCATGCAGGTTATTTTGACCTGGGTCCCAATGATTCCGGAGAGAATGCGAGACGAGATATCGTTCTGACTATGGAGGATATGGGCTGCGTCATCGAAGCCTCTCATCACGAGGCAGCAGCCGGACAGCATGAGGTGGATTTTAGGTATAAGGAGGCACTGGCTATCGCAGACGATTTCATGACCTTCAAGCTGGCAGTCAAGACAGTAGCCAAGCGCCATGGCCTTTTCGCAAGCTTTATGCCCAAGCCCCGTGCAGAGGTGGCCGGCAGCGGCGTGCATCTGAATATGTCCCTGACCCGCGACGGAAAAAATATTTTCTATGATCCAAAGGGCAGATACGGATTGAGCAAGGAAGCATACTATTTTATCGGCGGTATCATGAAGCATATCCAGGCCATGACACTGATTTTAAATCCCCTGGTCAATTCCTACAAGCGGCTTGTGCCGGGCTATGAGGCACCTACGGACGTGGCGTGGTCATTTACCAACCGTACCCCCCTCATCCGCATTCCCATGGTGAAGGATGACAACAAGCGCATCGAGCTTCGTAGCCCGGATCCTTCCATGAATCCGTATCTGGCACTGGCACTGTGTCTGGCAGCCGGTCTGGAAGGCATTCGGGATGAGATCAAGCCGCCGGCAGAGGTACAGATGAATGTATTTGCCATGAGCGATGCTGAAAAGGAGACCTTGAATATCGCCCGTCTGCCGGAATCCTTAAAGGAAGCCATCGACTGCTTTGAGTCAGACGCCTTTGTATGGGATGTGCTGGGCAAGCATATCTGCAATCAGCTTCTAAAGATCAAGAAGCAGGAGTGGGTGACCTATCGTACACAGGTGACCAATTGGGAGATTGAGGAATACTTATACAAATACTAAGAAAGACTCACACGCATGAATATTATTTTAGTATTTCCAAAGCCCGAAACGGCAAAAAGCCTGAAAAATGTGCTGCGAAAAGCAGGCTATGAGGTGAATGCTTCCGTAGCTACTGTGGCACAGGCACTGCAGGCCACCAGCGAATATGACAGCGGCATTATCGTCAGCAACTACAAGCTGGTCGATGGCATGGCCATCGACATCTATGATAATGCCGGCAAAAGCTATCAGTTTCTGATGATCGGCCCCAAGGACTATGTGGAGGCTCGTGCGATTCCGGATATCTTCAGTTTATCAACGCCGCTGCATGTAGGGGAGCTGCTCTCTACCATGGAGGTCATGAGCTACGCTTATGCACGCTGGCGAAAAAAGCGCCGGGAAAAGCCCCGGGTTCATACCGCCAAGGAGCAGCAGACCATTGATCGGGCAAAGACGCTGCTTATGGAGCGAAATGGCATGAGCGAGCCGGAGGCGCACCGCTATCTGCAAAAGTCCAGTATGGACAACGGCTCGGGCATCGCCGAGACGGCGGGGATGATCTTAAGCCTGATGAGCGGGTGCTGATTGATTTTGGGCAGGAAGGATAAGACAATGAAATTTACAAAAATGCATGGCTGCGGCAATGACTATGTTTATGTCAATTGCCTGGAGGAACAGGTGGAGCAGCCGGAAGAACTGGCAAAACGTGTCAGTGACCGGCACTTTGGCATCGGTTCAGACGGATTGATTCTGATCTGTCCGTCAAAGGTGGCTGATTTTGAGATGGCGATGTACAATGCGGATGGCTCCCGGGGTGAGATGTGCGGCAATGGCATCCGCTGCGTTGGAAAATATGTATATGACTATGGGCTGACGGATCAGACCACGGTGCGCATCGAGACACTGGCAGGCATCAAGACGCTGGAGCTGACCGTCTCAGACGGCAAGGTAGCCCGGGTGCGTGTCAATATGGGGGCACCGATTTTAGATGCGCCGCAGATTCCGGCAGATTTTCCGGTGAGTCCGGTGGTGGCACAGCCCCTTCGTGTGGCGGATCAGACTTATTCCGTCACCTGCGTATCCATGGGCAATCCCCACTGCGTGACCTTTTTACAGGAGGATGTGCGGGATCTTGATTTGGAAAAAATTGGTCCGCAGTTTGAATCCCATCCGGCATTTCCCAAACGGGTCAATACCGAGTTTGTGAATGTGATTGATGAGACCCACTTGCGGATGCGTGTGTGGGAGCGGGGCAGTGGTGAGACCCTGGCCTGCGGCACAGGCACCTGTGCCACCGTTGTGGCAGCCGTATTGTGCGGTTATGTACCGGCAGACACAGAGATTGATGTGGAGCTGCTGGGCGGGCATCTGCAGATCCTTTGGGACCGGACAGACAATCTCGTCTATATGACCGGACCTGCAGCCACTGTTTTTGAAGGAACCATTGAGTTATAAAAAAGGAGAATAAACATGTTTCAGATCAATGACAATTACCAGAAGTTACCCGGCAGCTATTTATTCAGCACCATTGCGAAAAAGGTAGCAGCCTTTAGTGAAGCGAACCCGGATGCGAAGATTATCCGTCTCGGTATTGGTGATGTGACGCAGCCTATCGCACCGGCCATCATCGATGCCATGCATCATGCGGTGGATGAGATGGGAGCAGCCGAGACCTTCCATGGTTATGCACCGGATCTTGGCTATGAATTTTTGCGAAAAGCCATCGCTGACAATGACTACAAGGCACGGGGCTGTGATATTTCCCCTGATGAGATCTTTGTATCCGACGGAGCCAAGAGCGATTCCGGAAACATTCAGGAGATTTTTTCCGTGGACAACCGCATTGCAGTCTGTGATCCGGTCTATCCGGTTTATGTGGATTCCAATGTTATGGCCGGCAGGGCAGGAGATTATGATGCTGCCACCGGAATGTGGAGCAATGTGATCTATATGCCCACCACGAGAGAAAATCATTTCGTTCCCGAGTTTCCCAAGGAGACACCGGACATGATCTATCTGTGTCTGCCTAATAACCCTACCGGTACCACCATTACCAAGGCCCAGCTTCAGGAGTGGGTAGATTATGCCAATAAGGTGGGTGCAGTCATCATCTATGACGGCGCTTATGAGGCTTATATTTCTGAGGATGATGTGGCTCATTCCATCTATGAGTGCCAGGGTGCAAAGACCTGTGCCATCGAGCTGAAGAGCTTTTCCAAAAATGCAGGCTTCACCGGTGTGCGCTTAGGCTATACCGTCGTTCCCAAGGAATTAAAATGCGGCGATGTTTCTCTCCATGGCATGTGGGCGAGACGCCACGGCACCAAATTCAACGGCGCTCCCTATATTGTACAGCGGGCCGGCGAGGCAGTTTATTCTGCTGAGGGTCAGGCACAGATCAAGGAGCAGGTGGCTTATTATATGCGCAATGCAGCTGCCATCAAGTCAGGCTTGCAGGATGCAGGTTTTGAGGTATACGGCGGTGTGAATGCACCTTATATCTGGTTAAAGACACCGGAAAATATGAACTCCTGGGAGTTCTTTGATTATCTGCTGGAGCAGGCCAATGTAGTTGGCACACCGGGCTCAGGCTTCGGACCCAGCGGTGAAGGGTATTTCCGCCTGACAGCATTCGGCAGCTACGAGAATACGCTGGCTGCCTTAGAGCGGATTCGTTCATTATAAGATCAGAACATTAGAAAAAAGGAGGTGATACGGGATGCGACTTGTCAGAGGCATGGCTGCCATGATGATCGCCAGGCTGCAGCAATACCTTAATGATACAGGTCAGGAGCAGTATTTTCAGGCTGCGGACGAGCTGGCCGATGCCAGCGATGCATTGGATGTAGAGACGCTGGATCTTTTGGTTGACGCGGAGCAGGGAGAGCATGCGCCGTATCATCGCCTGATCGGGCTGCTGGGAGGAGTTGTGGGACAGAGCCTGCTGGATTTGTCCATTGCCCTGCTTTTATATCCACAGCTTGGCAATCTGCTGAAAAGCTGGCGGGGCAATCTCGTGACACCGCAGCTGGCATTTTTTATCGAAAATGACACAGATCCATCCTATGAGAAGCTGAGGGAGCTGTATGAGCGTGCATCGAAGATATTAACCACCAGCACGGAGGCAGAGCCCTTTTATGTACAGGAGTTTTTTGCGGACAACCGGCTGTTTGGCTTCTTAAATGAGGACAATCACATCGATCACAGACTGGATGCCGCAGCATGGATGTTTTACCCGGAGCAGCAGAAGGAGGAGTCGCTTCCACTGATGATTCATGGCGCGCAGTGCCAGGCGCTGGAGAAGATGCTTGCTGATCCGGCCACGGATCTGTGGCTTCGGGGTCCACAGGGCTGCGGCAAAAAGTATCTGCTTCGCCGTGCCTGTCTGCAGCAAAAAAAGAATCTGTTATTTGCGGATATGCGTGTGGTTTTCCGTGATGCGGAGGATACAAAGCAGCTGATCTGGCTGCTTCGAAGAGAAGCGCTCCTCCAGGATTGTGACGTCTGTCTCTATGGGATCAGCACTGAACTGCTGAAAAAGGCCAAGCTTTCGTTGCAGGAATTTCTCTATGAAGCGGCAGAGCCCTTCTGGAAGGAGGGCATCCGGCTGATTTTTTCTACTACACAGGACGTGGAGCTGGTTCCGCAGATGGATCGGCCCATTCGCCTGCTGGAGCTTATGGATGCCTCTAGAGAAGAACGGATCATTTTATGGCGACGTTATCTGGAACTTTACGGGTTGGAGCTTGACGCCGTGCTATTAGGCAGCAAATATCATTTGAGCCCGGCAGAGATCCAGAAGGCAGTGCTGCAGCTGAAGACGGAGGCGGATGCCGGACATGAATTAAGCGATGCAATGATTCAGGAAAAGCTGCTTTTGATTTTGCCGCCGGTTCTCTCCAAGGGTACCATCGAGCCCCATCACGCCAACTGTACCATGGATTCTCTGGTACTTCCTCCAAAGACAAAGGAGACCTTGCAGCTCATCTGCAATCATGTGCGCCTATCCCATCAGGTGTTTGATGAATGGAATATGGAGAGCCGCTTCGCCTACGGCAAGGCTGTTTCGGTTCTTTTGTGCGGACCTCCCGGCACCGGCAAGACCATGACGGCCCGGGTGCTTTCAGATGAACTGGGGCTTCCGCTGTATCATGTGAATCTTTCCCAGCTGGTGGACAAATATATCGGAGAGACGGAAAAGCATTTGGAGGAGATTTTTACCAATGCACAGAAAAATAATCTGATTTTATTTTTTGATGAAGCGGATTCCGTATTTTCCAAGCGAAGTGAAGTGACAGATTCAAAGGATAAATATGCCAACACAGAGGTGTCTTTTATCCTGCAGCGCCTGGAGGCCTATGACGGGATCGTGATTCTGGCGACGAATTATCTGAACAATATTGATCCGGCCTTCCTACGCCGTATGCAGTATACCATCATTTTTTATCTGCCTGGTGTGGAGGAACGAAGGGATCTGTGGAAGCATATGATTCCACCGGAGTGTCCGACGGATACCATCGATTTCGATTATCTGGCAGAACAGTTTGAGCTGACCGGCAGCAGCATCAAGAGTGCGGTACTGACGGCAGCCTTTGCGGCGGCAGGTGCAGGGGAGCCTCTTGGCATGAAGCACCTGGTTGCCGGCATTAAAAATGAATATGTAAAAAAAGGAAAGCCGATTTTCGCGGCAGATTTTGGCGTATACGGCTATCTTTGTTAGTGATAAGAAGGAATAATAGTTACAAATAGGGTGATTGTATGGCAGATGTTACAAGTGAGCAGATTGAACAATTGGAACAAACGGTGGTGTCCACCTCCGAGCATATTCGCAAGATGGACGATTTTGTCAGCCCCGAGATTTTATACGAGGAGCTGATCAATTGCGTGCGCAAATACCACCCCTCCGATGACATTTCCATGATTGAAAAGGCCTTTCGGATCGCAAATGATGCTCATAAGGGACAGGTTCGAAAATCCGGTGAGGCTTATATTATCCATCCGCTGTGTGTGGCCATTATATTGGCAGAGCTGGAGTTGGACAAGGAGACCATCGTGGCGGGACTGCTGCATGACGTGGTGGAGGACACAGTCATGACGGACCAGCAGATCGCCAGTGAATTCAACGATGAGGTGGCGCTGCTGGTGGATGGCGTCACCAAGTTAGGTCAGCTCTCCTACGATGCGGACAAGGTGGAGATTCAGGCGGAGAACCTGCGGAAGATGTTTCTGGCTATGGCCAAGGATATCCGTGTCATTCTGATCAAGCTGGCGGACCGGCTTCACAATATGCGTACCCTTCGCTACATGACACCGGAGAAGCAAAAGGAAAAAGCCCGTGAGACCATGGACATCTATGCGCCCATCGCACAGCGGCTGGGTATTTCCAAGATCAAGACGGAACTGGATGACCTCTCCCTCAAATATCTGGAGCCGGAGGCCTATTATGACCTTGTGGAAAAGGTGGCCATGCGAAAGGGCGCCAGAGACGAATATGTGCACCGGCTGGTGGAGGAGGTATCCCACCACATGAAGGATGCAGGCATCGAAGCCACCGTCGACGGCAGAAGCAAGCATTTCTTTAGTATTTATAAAAAAATGGTCAATCAGGGAAAGACCATTGATCAGATCTATGATCTGTTTGCCATCCGGATCCTGGTTAATGATGTCAAGGACTGCTATGCGGCTCTGGGTGTGATTCATGAGATGTACAAGCCCATTCCCGGGCGTTTCAAGGATTATATCGCCATGCCAAAGCCCAATATGTATCAGTCACTGCATACGACGCTGATCGGACCGGACGGACGGCCTTTTGAGATTCAGATTCGTACCTACGAGATGCACCGGACAGCGGAATATGGTATCGCGGCCCACTGGAAATACAAAGAGGCTGCCAACGGCAATGCGGTAGGCGGCGAGGAGGAAAAGCTTAGCTGGCTGCGGCAGATTCTGGAGTGGCAGCGGGACATGTCCGACAACAAAGAATTCATGAGTCTGCTGAAGAGCGACCTGGACCTGTTTTCCGATACGGTCTTTTGCTTTACCCCTTCCGGCGATGTGAAGAACCTGCCCAACGGCTCCACGCCTATTGATTTTGCCTACAGTGTCCATTCTGCAGTTGGGAACAAAATGATCGGTGCCAAGGTCAACGGCAAGCTGGTCACCATCGATTACAAGATCCAGAACGGTGACCGTATCGAGATCATTACCTCACAGAATTCCAAAGGCCCCAGCCGTGACTGGCTGGCCATCGTCAAGAGCACTCAGGCAAAAAACAAGATCAATCAGTGGTTCCGCAGTGAGTTCAAGGAAGAAAATATCCAAAAGGGCAGGGACCTGCTGGAAAAATACTGCAAGAGCAAGGGAATCAACTGGGCAGAGATCAACAAGCCGGAATATCAGGAAAAGATTCTACGCAAATACGGCTTCCAGCGTTGGGAGAATGCCCTGGCCACCATCGGTCACGGCGCCCTCAAGGAGAGCCAGGTGGCCAACCGTATGCAGGAGGAATACCGCAAGGATCATCCTCTTGTGGTGACGGACGAGGATGTATTAAAGCAGCTGGACAACACAGATATCGAACGGGCTCCCGGCGAGCATCGCTCCAAGAGCGGCATTGTTGTCAAGGGGCTTTATGATATCGCGGTGCATTTGTCCAAGTGCTGCAGCCCGGTTCCGGGAGATGAGATCGTAGGCTTTATTACCCGGGGGCGTGGTGTATCGATTCACCGCACCGACTGCGTGAACATGATCAATCTCTCTGATATGGAAAAGGCCAGACTCATCGAGGCAGAGTGGAGCAGCAACGATCGCGACGAGGGTACCTATCTGGCAGAGATCAATATTTACGGAAACAACCGTACCGGCCTGCTGGTGGATCTGACCCGTACCTTTACGGAGCGTGGCATTGATATCAATTCGATCCATTCCAAAACCAGCAAACAGGGAATCGCGACGATCTCCATCGCCTTCGAGACAAAGGGCAAGGATCAGGTGAACGGACTGATCGAACGGCTCCGTCAGGTCGAGAGCGTGATAGATATAGAGAGGACGACAGGCTAATGAAAATCGAACACTATGTAGTAGGTATGGTAGGCACCAATTGCTACTTTGCAATCAATGAGCATACAAAGGAATGCATCGTCATCGATCCGGGGGATGAGGCAGACAAACTAAAGGGCAAGCTGGATGAGAAGGCACTTACGCCGGTGGCGATTTTGCTGACCCATGCACATTTTGATCATATCATGGGAGTGGATGCCCTGGCAGCAGCCTATGGCATTCCCGTCTATATTCATACAGATGATGCAGATATGCTGCAGAATCCCCAGCTCAATTCCGGCGCCATGATCGGAAGGAGCGTGACAGCCAAGGCAGACCATGAGTTGCAGGACGGGGATGTACTGCATCTGGCCGGAATGGAGATACGTGTAATCCATACACCGGGACATACCCCGGGCGGCGTGTGCTACTATTTTCCCCAGGAGGAGATCCTTTTTTCCGGGGATACCCTCTTTTGCGAATCCGTCGGCCGAACGGACTTGCCGGGTGGCAGTATGTCGGCGCTTGTACGTTCCGTGAGGGAAAAGCTGTTTCGCCTGCCGGATCTGACCATTGTCTATCCGGGACACGGAGAACCTACCAAGATCAGCACCGAAAAACAATACAATTCTTTCGTATAAAACTATGATATTCGTACAGTTAAATAAAGCAGATTTTGAATATGATATCCATTCTCTGGTGAAGGCATTTTTTCCATCAGAGAATGTTTGTGTGTCGGCAGAAAAAAAGGAGCCGGAGGAGCCGCTGACTGCCCGGATGGACATTGATTTTTCGGAAAGGTACATTCTAGTCTACTGGCAGGATGGGCAGGCTGAGCCTGTTCGGGTGCATATGGACTGTGCCTCCACCGACCGGTTGGACGTGAAAAACGTTTTGAAAATCGGACTCTATGATATGCTGGCAGAGATCACCGGGCACGGGCTGCCCTGGGGATCCCTCACCGGTATCCGTCCTACCAAAATACCCATGCAGCTGTTGGAAAAAGGTTGGAGTGAGACGCAGATCGCAGACCATATGCGTCAGGCCTATCACATGAGCGATGAAAAGATCCATCTTGCCATGGATATTGCCGGGCGGGAGCGGGCGCTGCTCTCCAAGCTGGATTATGAGCACGGCTTCAGCCTCTATATCGGCATTCCCTTTTGCCCCAGCACCTGTCTGTATTGCTCCTTTACTTCTTACCCCCTCAGCGCATGGCGGGGGCGTGTGGATGCCTATCTGGATGCGCTGGAGCGGGAACTGGATTATGCAAAAGTAGAATTCGGACATAAAAAATTGAATTCCATCTATATCGGCGGCGGCACCCCTACCACGCTGGAGCCGGAGCAGTTAGACCGGCTGCTGTGCATGATCGAGGAGCGTTTCGATCTCTCCCATTTACTGGAATTTACCGTGGAGGCAGGTCGGCCTGACAGCATCACACGGGAAAAGCTGGAAGCCATCAAAAAGCATCCCATCGTGGATCGTATCTCTGTCAATCCACAGACCATGAAGGACGAGACATTAAAGGTCATCGGCAGACATCACACGGTGGCCCAGACCATCGAGAGCTTTCATCTGGCCAGGGAGCTGGGCTTTGACAATATCAATATGGACTTGATTTTGGGACTGCCGGGAGAGACGCTGGAGGATGTCAGACGTACCATGGAGCAGATCTCCAGCCTTCATCCGGACAATCTGACGGTGCATTCCCTGGCCTTAAAACGTGCCGCCAGACTCAATATCTGTCGGGACCAGTACAAGGACTACCGGATGGAGATCACGCCGGAGCACCACAGGCTTTGTGCCCGGGCGGCAGCAGATATGGGCATGAATCCCTACTATCTCTATCGTCAGAAAAATATGGCAGGCAATTTTGAGAATGTGGGTTACGGCCTGCCCGGCAGGGAAGGCATCTACAACATCCTCATCATGGAGGAAGTCCAGACGATTCTCGCCCTGGGTGCCGGCTCCGTCACCAAGCGTGTCTACCCGGACGGGCGGATCGAGCGCTGCGCCAACGTGAAGGACGTGGCCCAGTATATCGACCGGATCGACGAGATGATTGAGCGGAAGCGGCAGCTTTTTGCAGAAGAATAAAAATGAAAAACAGTAGTCAAGGAGAAAATCTTCTTAGACTGCTGTTTTTTTGATTGAAGACAAACAGACCACACGGCTTTCATAAAAGGTTGAATTTCAAGAAGCCAAAGTTGTATTTCCATATGTAAAAAGTG